>NZ_JBHUQX010000024.1:0-39834 GCF_042674225.1 Streptomyces sp. NPDC056948 | reverse complement strand
GTCTCCTCCTATGGCCGGCCGGCCGTGCTCGTGACGATGTCCCGCAACCGCTCCGCGTACAGCCGCAGGTTCTTGTGGGCGATGTCCGTGTCCGGGTAGCGGCTGGCGAACCACAGGCCCTCGTGGAGCCGGGTGATCCAGGCGCACACCTGGTCGCCGTAGGACACCCGGAGCAGCCCGTACGCGTTCTGGTCCGTCCAGTCGGCGGAGCCGGGGATGGCGCGGGTGTCGACGAAGGAGACGATCGAGTACAGGTCGGGGGAGGTGGGGCGGAAGTCGGCGCCCAGGAGGTGCAGGACCCGGGCGAGGGGGATGCGGGCGAGCCGCCGGTTGGCCTGGAGGGCGGCGCGTACGGTGCGCAGGGCGCTCGGGAAGTCGGGGGCCTCGGACATGGGGATCTCGATCGGGGCGCCGCCCACGTACCAGCCGACCGACTGCGACCACTGGGACTTCACCCGGGTGTGGAACGGCACGACCGTGCGGTAGACGGGCTCACCGCCGATCTCGTGGACGATCAGGGCGCTGGCCGCGAGGACCCCGACGAGGCTCCCGCCGTACGGGCGGCAGTACGCCTCGAACGCGGCGGCGGCGTCCGCGTCCACCAGCATCTCGCGCATGAACTTCTGCGTGGGCAGCCCGCCCTCGGGATCCAGCCCGAGGTCGATCGGGAAGCTCGGCAGCCGTCCGTCGCAGCGTTGGATGAACTCCCGCCAGCGGGCGACGATGTCGTGGTCCGCGTCGATGCGGTCGGCGTCCGCCCGCTCGGCCTCGCAGAAGTCGACGTAGCTGCCCACCGGCTCCGGCTCCGGCGCCGCAGCCACCTCGCCGCCTTCGCGGGCCGCCTCGTACAGCTCGTGGATCTCGGCGGGGATGCGGTGGATGGAGTAGGCGTCGACATTGCTGTGGTCGAACGCCATGTAGACGCTGGTGCAGTCGTCCCGGACCACCGCCGTGTAGATGAGGTTGGGCCAGCGCAGGGCGTCAGCCGTGGTGTCGAAGCGGTCCTGGAGGTGCTGGGCCAGGGCCGCCGGGTCGGTGAAGTCGCCGGCCTCCTCGCGGTGCAGGGACACCGAAGAGGCGTCGAGCGTAAAGCGGCGGATCGAGTCGCCGGGACCGCCCGCCCAGCGGAAGCCGCTGCGCAGGGTCTCGTGCCGTAGGGTCCAGCCGCGCAGCGCCTCGCCCAGCGCGTCCAGATCGGCCCGCCCCGGGATGTCGAACGCCGCGCCCAGCCAGGTCGGCACGAACAGTCCGTCCTCGCGCACGGACCGCGCCGTCCGGAGGTGCGACTCCTGGATGTACGCCGGCGGCCTGGAGTCCTCCGGCAGCGCCTTCGCCGTCGCGACGGTCGCCGGACTGAGTGTCCATTCGACGAGTCGCCCAGGTCGCACCTCGCAACGCTGGATGTCAGTCATTCGCACAGGGCGTCTCCGTTCGCAGGTGGGATAGACCCGACCAAAGGAATGCCGAACTTGCCCTCGGCGACACCGGGTTTCGCCACATTTCAATGGAACGGATGGCATCTCGAACGGCGATACGAGCCCTGAACGATGCATTCAGTTGACGCCGATGTCCTCGTTCCACAGCGCCGGGTTGACCGCGATGAAGTCCCGCATCAGGCCGGCGCACTCCGCGTCGTCCAGCAACACGATCTCCACACCGTGTTCGGAGAGCCAGTCGTGACCCCCGTGGAAGGTGGCCGCCTCGCCGATCACGACCCGGGAGATGCCGAACTGCCGGACCAGGCCGGAGCAGTACCAGCAGGGGGACAGGGTCGTCACCATCGTCGTGCCCCGGTACGAGCGCTGCCGCCCGGCCGCGCGGAAGGCGGCCGTCTCCGCGTGCAGGCTGGGGTCGTCGTCCTGCACGCGCCGGTTGTGTCCGCGGCCCAGCAGGGTGCCGTCGGCGCCGTAGAGGGCGGCGCCGATCGGGATGCCGCCCTCGGCGAGCCCGGCGCGGGCCTCCGCGACGGCGGTGGCGAGCCATGCGCGTGCCTGTGCCTGGTCCATGACCTCGTTCATGACCTCATTCATGACCTGAACAGGACGCTCGGTAACCTGGCCCGATCATTGCCGCGCGGGCGGCAGTTGAGTCCCCGGGTGTGGAGGAACGGTCATGGGTGCTGCGCCGGTTCTGGAGGAGCTGCGGGAGGTCTGCCAGCCGTACGCGAAGCTGGCGAGCCGCAACGGCGAGCACTGGGCGGGCCGGCTCTACATGCGGCGGATCTCCCTGCACACGACCCGGCAGCTCGTGCGCACGCCCGTCACCCCGGACCAGCTCACCTGGACCATGGTGGTGTGCGGTGTCGCGTCCGGCGCCGCGCTGATGATCCCGGGCCTGACGGGCGCGGTCCTGGCCGTCGTCCTGATGCAGCTCTTCCTCCTCTTCGACTGCGTGGACGGCGAAGTGGCCCGCTGGAAGGGGCAGAACAGCGCGGCCGGCATCTACGTCGACCGCCTCGGCGCCTATCTCGCGGACGCGGCGCTCATGGCCGGGGCCGGCTACCGGGCGGCCGAGTCGGGCGTCGGCGGCTGGCTGTCGATCGGCATCGCAACCGCCCTCGGCGTCGTGCTGCTGAAGGCCTCCACCGACCTCGTGGACGTCGCCCGGGCGCGGCGCGGGCTGATGGTCGTCGACGACGAGGCGACCCGCCCGCGCTCGCAGGGCGTGGCCACGGTCCGCCGGGTCGCCGCCGCCTTCAAGATCCACCGCGTGACCAACGGCATCGAGGCGTCCCTCGTCCTGCTCGTCGCGGCCGTCGCCGACCTGGTGTCCGGCGGCATCGAGCCGACCCGCTGGGCACTGGGCGCGCTGGCCGTCATCACCTGGCTGATGGTCCCGGCCCACCTGCTGTCGATCCTGTCGTCGTCCCGGCTCCGGTGAGCCGGTCGAGGTAGGTGTGCAGGGCCCCGGAGCCCTCGATCATGGTCCTGGTCCGAGCGGTCAGGGCCTCCCCGCGCGCCGCGACGGCCGCGCGCAGGGCATCGCTGCTGCCCTCCCTTCTCAACCCCTCCAGCACCGGCCGGATCTGGTCGAACAGATAGTGACTGCGGCGCAGGGTGTGCACGAGCCGGGCGTCCCGCACGTCGGCCGGTTCGTAGACCCGGTATCCCGTGCCGCGCTCACGCCGGGGTGCGAGCAGCCCGGCTCCCTCCCAGACCCGCAGCGCGGAGGTCCGTACGCCCAGCAGCGCGGCCACCTCCCCGATGCGCAGCCCGCCGGACCGGGGGAGCGGGGCGGGGGGCTCGGCCGCCAGCAGTTCCAGGGCCTCGCTCGCCGCCCGCAGTGAGACGCGCTCCTCGTGCAGGGCGGCATGCGCGGCGTCGACCAGCGCGAGCGCGCCCGGGACGTCCCCCTCGTGCAGGGTCCGCATGATCCGCGTCGCCGGCACCGGCCCGTAGCCCCGCATCAGGGTCCGGTACGCCAGCAGCGCGCCGCGGTGCACCTCGGTGAAGGCGCGGTAGCCGGACGCGGTCCGGGCGGCCGGCGGGAGCACACCGGCGTCCTCGTAGTTGCGGATCTGCTGCGTCGAGACACCGGCGGACCGGGCCAGGTCGACGGGCCGGAGCCGGCGTTCGTTCGTCATCGATTTGAAGGTTACGGCAGTGAGCATCACGCCGTACCGCTCGAAAGTCTCAACTCCGCACTTCAATGGAAGACTTGAAGGAATGGACTCCTTCATCCGCGTCACCGGCGCCCGGCTCCACAACCTCAGGAACGTCTCCCTCTCCCTCCCGAAGAACAAGCTGGTCGTCCTGACCGGCCTGTCCGGCTCCGGCAAGTCCACCCTCGCCTTCGACACCCTCCACCGGGAGGGCCAGCGGCAGTACATGGAGTCGCTGGGCATGGTCACCGGCTTCGTCAGCAAGCCCGCCGTCGACTCGATCACCGGCCTGTCCCCGTCCATCAGCGTCGACCAGCACCTCACCAACCGCAGCCCCCGCTCCACGGTCGGCACGGTGACGGAGGTGTTCACGTATCTGCGGCTGCTGTGGTCGCGCATCGGAGTACGGCCGTGCCCGGACTGCGGGAAGGACATCCCGCCGTCGTACGCCGAGGGCGACGAGGACGCCGAGGCGGAGCAGCGGCCCTGCCCGCACTGCGGCACGCCCGTGCCCGAACTCGTGATGGGCTCCTTCTCGTTCAACAAGCCCGCCGGAGCCTGCCCGGCCTGCACCGGGCTGGGCGAGGTGATCCGGCCCGACGTACGGCGCCTGGTCGAAGGCGGGAAGTCGGTCGCCCAGGGCGCGGTGACGGGCTGGAACGCGAAGTACACCGACTGGAGCCTCCCCGTCCTGCGGGCCGCCGCCGGCCACTACGGCTTCACCTTCGACGCGGACGCCCCGGTCGACGAACTGGGCGACATCCCGAGGGACCTGCTGCTCCACGGCGTCGAAAGCCCCGAGTTCCGACGGCACTTCCCGAACACCGATCCGCCGGCGACCGTGTCGGGGGGCCGCTTCGAAGGGGTCGCGACGGCGCTGCTGCGCCGCTACAACGACCGTGCCGACGACCCCGGGTACCGCGAACGGGCCGAACAGCAGGGTCTGCTGAAACAGCCCTGCGGGGAGTGCGGCGGGACCCGGCTGCGGCCGGAGAGCCGGGCGGTGACCGTCCACGGACACACCATCGTCGAGGCCGCCCGGCTTCCCCTGGCCGACCTCGACACCTGGCTGGCCGGTCTGCGGGAGCGGTCCGGCGGGGACGAGTGGCTGCTCGTGGAACCGGTCGTCGCCGACCTGGAGGAGCGGGTGCGGCGGCTGGTCGACGTCGGCGTCGGCTACCTCACCCTCGGCCAGGCCACGCCCAGCCTGTCGGCGGGCGAGACCCAGCGACTGCGGCTGGCCGCCCTGCTGGGTTCGGGCCTCACGGGTGTCCTCTACGTCCTCGACGAGCCGACGATCGGACTGCACCCCTCGGACACCGCCCGCCTGATCGACGTCCTGCGCAGGCTCCGCGACCTCGGCAACACGGTCCTGGTCATCGAGCACGACCTGGATGTGCTGCGGTCGGCGGACCACGTCGTGGACGTCGGCCCGGGGGCGGGCCGCGACGGCGGCCGGATCGTCGCCCAGGGCACGCCGGCGGAAGTGGCGCGCACCGAGGGCTCGACGACCGGGGCGTATCTGTCGGGCCGGCTGCCCGCTCCGGCGTCGCGGGGCCGGGCGGACGCCGACGAGGCGCTGGTCATCCACGGCGCCCGGGCGCACAACCTCAAGGACATCACCGCCCGGATTCCGCTCGGCCGCCTGGTCACGGTCACCGGCCCGTCCGGCTCGGGCAAGTCGACGCTGATCCTGGACGTCCTGGGCCGGGCCGCCCGCCGCCACTTCCATGGTGCCGGGGAGCGGCCGGGCGAGCACGACTCCATCGACGGCTGGGAGCACCTGTCCAAGGCGGTCCTCATCGACCAGGAGCCGATCGGCCGGGTTCCGCGCTCCAACGCGGCGACGTACTCCGACGTCTTCACCCCCGTCCGGGAGACCTACGCGGCCCACTCCAAGGGTGCCCTCACACCCGGCCACTTCTCCTTCAACGTCCCCGGAGGCCGCTGTGAACGCTGCGAGGGCGCCGGTGTGCTCACCGTCCACATGCACTTCCTCCCGGCCGTGGAGGTGCGCTGCCCCGCCTGCAAGGGGCGCCGCTTCCGGCCCGAGGTGCTGGCCGTGCGCTACGAGGGCCACGACATCGCCGAGCTCCTCGCGGCGACGGTGGACGAGGCGCTGACGGCCTTCGCGGGCGTCCCGGCGGTCGCCTCCAGGCTCCGGCGCATGGTGGACGTGGGCCTCGGCTACCTTCCCCTGGGCCAGCCCGCCACCACCCTCTCCGGCGGAGAGGCCCAACGCCTCAAACTGGCCAAGGAGCTGGGCCGCCGCACCACGGGCCGCACCCTCTACCTCCTCGACGAGCCCACCACCGGCCTGCACGCCGCCGACACCGCCCGCCTCCTCGCCGTCCTCCAACGCCTCGTCGACGCCGGCCACTCCGTCGTCACCATCGAGCACAACCTCGACGTCATCCACGCCTCCGACTGGCTGATCGACCTGGGGCCGGTCGGCGGGGCCGGTGGGGGCCGGGTCGTGGCGGAGGGCACTCCGGGTCAGCCCTGCCTCTCCAGTACGGCGTAGTCCGCGAAGCTGCGGCGGTAGCGCAGGTGCCGGGTCTCCTGGGTGTGCCTGCGCTGCCACTCCTCGACCTCGCCGGGGGCCGTGCAGGGCCCTGAGCTCGCCCCGCAGTCGGTCTCCTCCCCGGAGACGCAGTACGCCTGGTACTCGGGCAGGGCGGAGGCGTCCTGGACGATTGTGTACGGGACGTACCGGAAGAGCCTGCGCCCTGCCGATTCCCCACCGTGCTCCTCGCGTTGGTGCTGGCGCAGCAGCACGTTCGCGTCCGTCACGGCACTTCCGTCGAACGCCGCCCGCGCCCTGTCCCGCCGGGCGGCGAGTTCCTCGCAGGCCGCGCACCCGGGCACCGGTACGGGTGGTCGGCTCGGATCGACCGGCATCCCCTCCCTGCCTTCCCTGGAACGGTCGTTGGCCGCGCGTACGCCCGCACTGATCCGTTCCTCCTGGGTGGCCACGCGGATCCGTGCGGGGTCGGGCTGGTTCATTTCGCGCTCCTCCGTAACTCTGGGTGTATCGAGCGTTGCGCAGGGGAATGGGCCGGATCAATGTTTCGGGCGTGCGGGTGGTGCACTGTCACGGAGGGGGAGCCGTGAGTCGACGGAATGGCAGCGCCGGGTCGGGGGTGAGCACGGCGGCGGTGTTCGGGGAGGTGCTCAAGCATTTCCGCGAGGCCGCGTTGCTCACGCAGGAGGGCTTGGCGGGCCGTATCCCGTGCGACCGCTCGCACGTGGCTCGTGTGGAGGCGGGGACGAGGGTCCCGACGGACGGTTTCGCGAAGACCTGCGATGAACTGCTGGGCACGGGTGGGGTGTTGCTGCGGTTGTGGGGCCGGATCGACTGGTATCCGCAGGTGGAGCATCCTGATTGGTTCCGGCGGCGGGCCGAGATGGACGAGGTGGCCGTGGCGTTGCGGGAGTACCAGGAGCGGGTGATCCCGGGCCTGTTGCAGACCCCTGAGTACGCGCAGGCGCTGTTCAGTCGCCGCCGTTCGGACGCGCACGAAATCGAGTCACGCGTCCGTGCGCGCATGAGCCGACAGCAACGCTTCCTGGCTGACGAGGGCCCGCTGTACGTCGCCATCCTGGACGAAAGCTGCCTGCGCAACGCGATGGGAAGCCCGGCGGTCATGCGGCAGCAGTGCGCGCACCTGCTGAGCGTCGGGCAACGCCCCAACATCCGCGTCCAGATCGCCCCGGCCGACCTCTTCGGGCTCGTACGTCCGAGAGGTTCCATGTCGCTGATCGAACTGACCGGTGAGCGATGGGTGTACTCGGAGTCGTTGGACCGTGGCCACTTCAACAACGATCCGGCCCTCTATGCGCGGCATTCGCACACCTATGATGTGCTCAGGGCAGACATCTTGTCAGCTCGGCAGTCCGCCGCCCTGATCAGCGACGTGATGGAGAGGTACGAGCAGCATGGACAGCTACCGACTCAGCGCGGCGTCCTGGATCAAGAGCAGCTACAGCGACGACAACGGCGGCAACTGCATAGAAATAGCCCCCGGTTTCCAAAACACCGTCCCAGTCCGGGACAGCAAATCCCCTGACAGAGCCGTGCTGCTCGTGTCCCGCGAAGCCTGGGCGGCGTTCACTTCGTGTCTTCGCTGAGGCCGGAAGACCCGCGCTCCATAGGCGACTACCAACTGCTGGGGCGGCTGGGCGCCGGAGGAATGGGCCTGGTATATCTGGGGCGTTCGCCGGGTGGGCGGGACGTCGCCGTCAAGGTCGTGCACGCCGAGCTGGTGCGCCGGCCCGAGTTCCGGTCCCGGTTCCGCCGGGAGGTCGAGGCGGCCAGGCTGGTCAGCGGAGCGTTCACCGCCCCGGTCATCGACGCCGACCCTGACGCGCCGCTGCCCTGGCTGGTCACCAGTTACATCCCGGGGCCGTCGCTGGAGCAGGCGGTCGCAGACCAGGGCCCCTTCGGTACGGACGCCGTACGGCGCCTCGCCGCGGGGCTCGCCGAGGCGCTCGTGTCGATCCACTCGGTGAACCTGGTCCACCGTGACCTCAAGCCGTCCAACGTGCTGCTCGCTCAGGACGGGCCGCGCGTCATCGACTTCGGGATCGTGCGCAGTGTCGAGGGCGACTCGATCACCGGGACCGGGCACATGGCGGGCTCGCCCGGGTTCATGGCGCCGGAGCAGGTCAGCGGCGACGAGATCACCCCGGCCAGTGACATCTTCTGCCTGGGCGCGGTCCTGGCCTTCACGGCGACCGGCGGCAACCCGTTCGGCGCCGGACCCACTCCCGCCCTGCTCTACCGGGTCGTACACAACGAGCCCGATGTCACCGCCGTCGGGGATCCGGCGCTGCGGGCCCTGATCGCCGCGTGCCTGGCGAAGGACCCCGCCGACCGTCCCACGCCGCGCGACATCCTCGCCCGGATCGGCCCGGCCGACGCCGAAAGCACGATGGCCCTGCCGCGCATCAATTCGGGGCCGAACACCACCGACCGCACCCGGGTGACCGGCCCGCCCGGGCCCACGCGTAAGGCAGTCCCGCCCCAGCCGGTACGGCAGGCCACTGAGGTCGCTCCCACTCCGGCACCCGCCGGTCGTAGCCGCCGCGCGTTCCTGCTGTCCGGCGCCGGGGCGGTCGCCGCGCTCGGCGTCGGTGCCGGTGTCTGGTTCAACCGGTCCGCGGGCGACGCCCCGGACGCGCAGCCGCCCGCCGGTGCCGCACCCTCCGTCCCCGCCCCGCCGATCGGCGTCTGGCCGCTCGACGAGGCCTCCGGGGCGCTCGCCCGGGACACCGCCGGTGACAACGACGGCACCGCGAGCGGGGTCAGGTGGCGGGCGGGTGGCGAGGGGGCCGCCGAGTTCGACGGGAACGGGAGCCAGATCGTCACCGAGGTGCCCGTGCTGCGGACCGGTGCCGGACGCAGCTTCACGGTCGCGGCCTGGGTGCGTCTCGCCACCGAGCCGGGCACCTTCGCCACCGTCGTCAGCCAGGAGGCCGGTGACGCCAGCGGCTTCTACCTCCAGTACTCCAGCGAGGAGCAGCGCTGGGCCTTCGCCCGGCCCGGACAGCGCGCCGTGGGGTACTCCGTGCCCGCCGTGAACACCTGGACGCACCTGGTGGGCGTCTGCGACGGGGCCGGACGCAAGCTGCGGCTCTACGTCGACGGCGTGCAGCAGGCGGAGACCCGTGACACCCGGCCGCTGCCCGCACCCGGCGGGCTGATGATCGGCCGCGCCACCTACGAGGGACGGCCCAGCGACTTCTTCCCCGGCGCGATCAGGGACGTACGCGTCTTCGACCGGGCCCTCACCAGTGCCCGGATCAAGGCGCTGGTGTAGGCGGCACGGCGACGGTCAGGGCTCGTCGCGCTTCGGGTCGTCGTCCTTCTTCGGGTCCTCATCGAGGGACTTGAGGAAGTCGGGGTTGTCGTCGGGCGCGACCCACTGTTGGGAGCGGCTGCCCCGGACGCCGGACCAGCCCTCGGCGGCCGGGCGGCGCTTCTTGCCGGCGATGAGCCAGGAGATCGAACCCACGAGCGGGAAGACCAGCACGAGGAGTGCCCAAATCGGCTTGGGCATGTGACGGATGTCGTCGTCCTTCGTGCTGATGCAGTCGATGAACGCGTACACGCTCAGCGCCAGCGGCACGAGGAACATAAGTACCCGGAGCATGCGGCCTCTCAGCGAAAGCGGGTGGGCGGTTCAGGGCCAGGGTAGCCGCTCGGGGATACTGGACCGCATGGCTTACGACGATCTTCGCTCCCTGCTCAGGGCGCTGGAGCGCGAGGGCGACCTCAAGCGCATCAAGGCCGAGGTGGATCCGTATCTGGAGATCGGGGAGATCGTCGACCGGGTGCAGAAGGCCGGCGGCCCCGCGCTGCTCTTCGAGAACGTGCGCGGTTCGGGCATGCCGCTCGCGATGAACGTGTTCGGCACGGACCGGCGGCTGCTGAAGGCCCTGGAGCTGAAGTCTTACGACGAGATCTCCGAGCGGATCGGCGGGCTGTTGAAGCCCGAGCTGCCGCACGGGTTCGTCGGCGTGCGCGAGGCCTTCGGCAAGCTCGGCTCGATGACTCACGTCCCACCGAAGAAGGTCAAGGACGGACCGGTGCACGAGGTCGTCCTCACCGGCGACGACGTCGACCTGGACCAGCTCCCGGCCCTGTTCACCTGGCCGAAGGACGGCGGCTCCTTCTTCAATCTGGGGCTCACCCACACCAAGGACCCGGAGAGCGGCGTCCGCAACCTCGGTCTTTACCGCCTGCAGCGCCACGACAAGCGCACGATCGGCATGCACTGGCAGATCCACAAGGACAGCCGCAACCACTACCAGGTGGCGGCGCGCCGGGGTGAGCGGCTACCGGTCGCCATCGCCTTCGGCTGTCCGCCCGCCGTGACGTACGCGTCCACGGCCCCGCTGCCCGGGGACATCGACGAGTACCTGTTCGCCGGGTTCCTCGCGGGCAAGCGGATCGAGATGGTCGACTGCAAGACCGTGCCGCTCCAGGTGCCGGCGCAGGCGGAGGTCGTCATCGAGGGCTGGCTGGAGCCCGGCGAGATGCTGCCCGAGGGTCCCTTCGGGGACCACACCGGCTTCTACACCCCGCAGGAGCCTTTCCCCGCGTTGAAGATCGACTGCGTGACGATGCGGAAGCGGCCGCTGCTCCAGTCGATCGTCGTCGGCAGGCCCCCGACGGAGGACGGCCCCCTGGGCCGCGCGACGGAACGCTTCTTCCTCCCGCTCCTGAAGATCATCATCCCGGACATCGTGGACTACCACCTGCCGGAGGCGGGCGGTTTCCACAACTGCGCGATCGTCTCGATCGACAAGAAGTACCCGAAGCACGCGCAGAAGGTCATGCACGCCGTCTGGGGCGCGCACATGATGTCGCTGACCAAGCTGATCGTGGTCGTCGACTCCGACTGCGACGTCCACGATCTGCACGAGGTCGCCTGGCGGGCCCTCGGCAACACGGACTACGCCCGCGACCTGTCGATCGTCGAGGGCCCCGTCGACCACCTCGACCATGCCTCCTACCAGCAGTTCTGGGGCGGCAAGGCGGGCATCGACGCGACGAAGAAGTGGCCCGAGGAGGGCTACACCCGCGACGGCGGCTGGCCCGACATGGTGGAGTCCGACCCGGAGACGGCGGCGAAGGTGGACCGCCGGTGGAAGGAGTACGGGCTGTGAGCTCCGCATCCGCCGCGATCCCCCAGCCGGGACGCACGAAGGCGTTCCTGCGCCTGGTGATGATCGAGCACTCGGTCTTCGCCCTGCCCTTCGCCTATATCGCCGCGCTCTCCGCGATGTTCCAGCTCGACCGGAACATCCACTGGGGGCGGCTGCTGCTGGTCACCGTCTGCATGGTGGGGCTGCGTACCTTCGCCATGGCGGTCAACCGGATCATCGACCGGGAGATCGACGCCCGTAACCCGCGTACGGCGCAGCGCGAGCTGGTGACGGGCGCGATGTCGGTGAAGCACGCCTGGACGGGCGCGCTCGTCGCCCTCGTCGTCTTCCTCGGCGCGGCGGCCCTGCTCAACCCCCTCTGCCTGGCCCTGGCCCCCATCGCGGTGATCCCGATGGTGGTCTACCCCTACGGCAAGCGCTTCACGAACTTCCCCCAGGCCATCCTCGGTCTCGCCCAGGCGATGGGCCCGGTCGGCGGCTGGCTCGCCATCACCGGCACCTGGTCCTGGGACGCGGTCGTCCTCGGCCTCGCCGTCGGCATCTGGATCGGCGGCTTCGACCTGATCTACGCCTGCCAGGACGTCGAGACCGACCGCGAGATCGGCGTCCTGTCCGTCCCGGCCCGCTTCGGCATCCCGACGGCGGTCTGGGGAGCGCGGGTCTGCCACGCCCTGACGACGGCCCTCTTCGTCTGGTACGCCCTGGCCACCGACGCCGGCGCCTTCTTCTGGCTGGGCCTGCTGATCGTCGCGGGCGCGTTCCTCTACGAACACTCGATCGTCCGCCCGCACGACCTGTCCCGAGTGAACAGGGCGTTCTTCAGCGTCAACGGCTTCATCGGGATCGCCCTGTTCGTGTGTGCGCTGCTGGATCTGCTGGTGCGTGGGCTGACGGTGTAGAGGGCTTGTGCCGAGCCCGTGTGGGCGCGGGTTCTCGGCGGTGCCTCATGATCGTCAATTGCTATCGTCTGCGCGGCAGTTGAAGCATTTCAGTGAGAAAACGGGGACATAAGTGAAGAAGCTTGCACGCGTCGTGACCGTTGCCGCGTTGGTGGGCGGTGTCGTCGCCGGCGTGGCTCCGGCGGCCACGGCGGCTCCGGCGAAGGCCAAGATGCTGGACTCGGTCACGCTGAGGGCGAAGGCGACCAGCAGCTCCACGGCCCGGGGCGTCATCCCCAAGGGCACGACCGTCTCGTACGACGACGTCAGCTACGTGGTCGGCGGGAAGTACACCGCTTGCGGTGTCACGGAGAAGATCTGGTACCCGGTCACGTACAAGGGCGTCAAGGGCTACATCGTCGCCGCCTGCATGAAGTAGAACCGACCGCCCGCTAGGGCGTGAGCGCTCGGCCCGACTCCGGGTGGCGGCGGAACGCGAACGCCGCCGCCACACCGGCCAGCAGGCCCAGGAGGTGGCCCTGCCAGCTCACGCCCGACTGGGTAGGGGCCAGGCCGGTCAGGATGGAGCCGCCCCAGATCGCGGCGATCAGGATGCCGGTCAGGATGCCCAGGGGGCGGCGTTCGAGGAAGCCGGTGACCAGGAGGAAGCCGAAGAGGCCGAAGATCAGGCCGGAGGCTCCCGCGGTGTTGGTGTGCGGCGGGGATATCAGCCAGACGCCCAGGCCGTCGACCAGGATGATCAGCGCGCAGACCAGCAGGAAACGGCGTAGTCCCGCGAGTGCGGCCAGGAAGCCGAGCACCAGCAGCGGAATCGTGTTCGCGGCCAGATGGGCGAAGCCGAAGTGGATGAACGCCGAGGGGACGACGTCCACCAGCTCGGACGGTTCGCGCGGGGTGACGCCGAAGCCGTCCAGCGCGTGGCCGGTCGCCACGTCCACCACTTCCAGCAGCCACAACAGCGCCACCCAGGCCAGCATCAGCTTGCCCGCGGCCATCACGCGATCGCCGCGAGACCGCCCGGCTTCCAGACTCGACATGGCGACCCCCAGTGCTCGCTCATCTCCCTAGGGGTCCGCGCACTGTGAGCGCCCGGGTCGCGCGGCCTGGCACCGCACCTCGCCGCGTTGCCGAAACGCCCACGTGGCTCCGCCACGAGGCCGCTCCGGCGCCTTGCGATGCACGGCACCAGACCACGCGCCCTGATCGGGCGCTCACAGTGCGCGGACCCCTTTGTGCAACGGCCCGCACCCCTGCACCGGTTCCCACCCTGTGACGCCCGATAGGCTCGGTGTTGTGAACCCAGTCAAGCCAGGCGAGACGCCACGTACGCCTTGGATCGTAGGGGTGTCCGGGGCCTCCGGCACCCCGTATGCCGCTGCCGTGCTGCGGGCCCTCCTCGCGGCCGGCGAGAGCGTCGATCTGGTGGTGTCCCGGGCCTCCCGGCTGACCCTGCTGGACGAGACCGGGATCTCCTTCCGGGACGCCCACTGGCGTGATGACCTGCGGGAATGGCTGTCCCGGGGCGCCGACGGCAAGCCGGACACCTTCGCCGTCGACCTCGACGCCGTACGGCACTGGAGCGCCGGCGACCTGGCCGCCGGGCCCTCCTCGGGGTCGTACCCCACCAAGGGCATGCTGATCGTGCCCGCCTCGACGGCGAGCGTGGCCGGCGTCGCGCTCGGGCTGTCGAAGGACCTGCTGCAGCGGGCGGCGAGCGTGACCCTCAAGGAGGGCCGCCCTCTCGTCGTGGCCGTACGCGAGACCCCGCTGAACGGCCAGACCCTGCGGCACCTGGTCACCCTCGACGACGCGGGCGCGAACGTCGTACCGGCCTCACCCGCCTTCTACGCGGGCGCGACGCACATCCAGGACCTGGTGGACTTCGTCGCCGGACGCGTACTCGACGCGGCGGGCGTGCCGCACCGGCTCTACCGCCGTTGGCAAGGTGAGCTCGGCGGCGGATCACACCGCGCCGGCTGAGTACGACCCCCGAACCTCATCGGACCCACAGACAACTTCAGCGGAAGGCTTCGATCGCAATGGACGCGGTGGACAGGCAGCTCATCCAGGCCCTGAGGGAGAACGGCCGGGCCTCCTACGCGGAGCTGGGACGCCTCGTCGGACTGTCGGGACCCAGTGTCACCGACCGCATCAACCGGCTGGAGGCGGCCGGTGTCATCACCGGCTACCGGGCCACCGTCGACGCCGCCTCGCTCGGCCTCGGCGTCACCGCCCTGGTCGGCATCTCGCTCTCCGACGCCACCGACCACGAGGACGTGGCGCAGCGGCTGAAGGACCTCTCGGAGATCGAGGACTGCTGGTTCATCGCGGGCGAGGACTCGTACATGCTCAAGGTGCGGGCGGCGGACGTGGACGGCCTGGAGAAGATGATCAGGCGGCTCAGCGCGATCGAGGGCGTCTCCCGGACGCGTACGACCATCGTGCTCTCCACCAAGTGGGAGAACCGGGTCGGGGAGCTGCCCGAAGAGGAGTAGGTAGAGGAGTAGTCGTACGGTTGGGTCGTCTTCGTAGAAAGGTGTGGGCATGGATCTCGGGCTCAAGCGCGAGCTGGAGGAGAAGGTCAGGGCGGGCGTCCGGCTGACCCGTGAGGACGGCATCGCGCTGTACGAGTCGGACGACCTGGCCTGGCTCGGCGGCCTCGCGCACGAGGTGCGCACCCGCAAGAACGGCGACGTCGTGCACTTCAACGTCAACCGTCACCTCAACATGACCAACGTGTGCACGGCCTCCTGCGCGTACTGCTCCTTCCAGCGCAAGCCGGGGGAGAAGGACGCGTACACGATGCGCATCGAGGAGGCCGTCAAGCTCGCCAAGGCGATGGAGTCGGACAACCTCACCGAGCTGCACATCGTCAACGGCCTGCACCCGAACCTGCCGTGGCGGTACTACCCGCGCTCGCTGCGGGAGCTGAAGACGGCCCTGCCGCACGTCTCGCTGAAGGCCTTCACGGCGACCGAGATCCACCACTTCGAGACCATCTCGGGGATGAGCGCCTCCGAGATCCTGGACGAGCTGATCGACGCCGGTCTGGAGTCGCTGACCGGCGGCGGCGCGGAGATCTTCGACTGGGAGGTCCGGCAACACATCGTCGACCACCGCACCCACTGGGAAGACTGGTCGCGCATCCACCGGCTCGCCCACGAGAAGGGTCTGAAGACCCCGGCCACGATGCTCTACGGCCACATCGAGGAGCCGCGGCACCGCGTGGACCACGTGCTGCGGCTGCGTGAGCTGCAGGACGAGACCGGCGGTTTCCAGGTCTTCATCCCGCTGCGCTACCAGCACGACTTCGTCGACATGAAGGACGGGAAGGTCCGTAACCGTCTTCAGGCGCGGACGCAGATGGCGACGGGCGCGGAGGCGTTGAAGACCTTCGCCGTGTCGCGGCTGCTGTTCGACAACGTGCCGCATGTGAAGGTCTTCTGGGTGATGCACGGTGTGCAGACCGCGCAGTTGGCGTTGCAGCACGGGGCCGATGACATGGACGGGTCTGTGGTCGAGTACAAGATCACTCACGATGCCGACAACTTCGGGACGCCGAACAAGCTGACGCGTGAGGACTTGCTCGACCTGATCCGCGATGCCGGGTTCCGGCCGGTGGAGCGGAACACGCGGTACGAGATCATCCGCGAGTACGAGGGGGCCGACCCGGAGCGTCGGGAGTCTCCTCAGCCGATGAGGGTGTGAGTTTTTCGGGTGCGGGTGCGTGGGGGCTGGTCGCGCAGTTCCCCGCGCCCCTGCCACCCGGGTGCCTGAGGCGCCGGCGGCGCGGTCGTTGTCGTAATAGCTACAATCCCTGCGTGCCTCTTACCTTCACCCTGGATCCCGCCGTCACGCCCGACCTGCGTGACGGCATTCTCGACCTCTGGGCCGACGTCTCCAACGCCGGGGGAGCCGTCGGGTTCGTGCCGCCCGTGGTGCGGGAGGACATCCGGCCCTCGCTGCTGAAGCACTTCGCGTCGATGGCGGAGGGCAAGGTCAGGCTGCTCGTCGGGCACGACGAGGAGGGGCGGGTCGCGGCGACCGCGTTTCTCACCCTCAACACGCACCACCTGATGACGCACTGGCTGTGGCTGTACACGGTGATGGTGCATCCGCGTCATCAGGGCAAGGGCTACGGCCGTGACCTGCTGGACGCGGCGGCGGACGGGGCCCGGGGGCTCGACGGCATCGAGGCGATCCGGCTGACCTGCCGGGGCGGGATCGGTCTTGAGCGGTTCTACGAGTCCTGCGGCTACAAGGAGGTCGGCCGGATCCCGGGCGCCATCCGGGTCGCGCCGGGCGACGACCGGGACGACGTGATCATGCTCCTGCCGGTGAACTGACCCCCCTGAAAGATCGGCCGCCGGGCGTGCTTCACTGAACACTGGCCCTTTTTGGAATCGGAAGAGTGGATTGAGATGCTCCGCTACACACTGATGCGCCTCGGAATCTTCGTGGGCTGCCTCGTGGTCGTCTGGGGCCTCGTCTACTCCGGCCTCGCCCCGCGCGGCCTCGGCGACAGCAACGGTCTGTGGATCGTGACGCTCGCCCTGCTGTTCTCCGCGCCGATCAGCTTCATCGTGCTGCGCAAGGAGCGGGACCGCGCCTCCGTGCAGATCGTGCACCGGGTCGACCGCATGAAGGCCAACATGGAGGCCAGTCGCAGCCAGGAGGACTCGGCCGACGACACCAGCCGGGCGCAGGGCCAGGCCTCGTAAGGTTCCTCACACGCGCGCAGCGCCCCGTTTCCGTACATGCTCGGAAACGGGGCGCTTTGCCTTGTATGGGTGCCTGCGCGTTTCTGCCTGTCAAAGCGAGGCTTTGGGGTCCTCAAAGTTCAGGTGTTAAGGTGTCGCTGTTATGAACTCAGCAGTCGTGCCTCGTCAGCCCCGGAGCGTCACGCCCCGGAGGCTCGCACTCGTCGCGCGGCTGCACGTGGATCTCTGTCGGTGCGCGTCCGCTAACTGTCGTCTCTGACGTAACGCCAACCCCCGTCGTCTCCCACGTCAGCTCCCCCTACGCGTCCCCCCCCAACGGAGTCAGTCCGTGTCCTCATACACGAAGTCCTTCAAGGTGCCCTTCTGGGCCCAGATACTCGCCGGTCTCGTCCTGGGTGTGCTGCTCGGCTGGCTCGCCCGCAACCAGGACCTGTCCTGGCTGACCACGTCCCTGGAGAAGGTCGGCGACACCTTCATCGGCCTGCTGAAGCTCGCCGTAGCGCCGCTGGTCTTCTTCGCGATCCTCGTCTCGATCACCAACCTGCGGAAGGTCAACAACGCGGCCCGCCTGGCCTCGCGCACCCTCCTGTGGTTCATGGTCACGTCGCTGATCGCGGTGAGCATCGGCCTGATCATCGGCCTGGTCACCAACCCCGGCGCCGGTACCGGCCTCACGCCCAAGGACGGCGCGAAGCCCGAGGAGACCGGCTCCTGGATCGACTTCCTGACCGGCATCGTGCCGACGGACGTGATCACGCCGTTCACCGACCTGAACGTGCTCCAGATCGTCTTCATGGCCGCCGTCGCCGGTATCGCCGCCCTTCAGCTCGGCGAGCGGGCCCAGCCGATCCTCAACCTGAGCGAGTCCGTCCTGGAGCTGCTCCAGAAGGCGCTGTGGTGGGTCATCCGGCTCGCCCCGCTCGGCACGGTCGGCCTGATCGGCAACGCCATCGCCACGTACGGCTGGGACCTGATCGGCAAGTACGCGACGTTCACCGCCGACATCTACGTCGGCTGCCTGATCGTGCTGTTCGGCGTCTACCCGGCGCTGCTCGCGACCGTCGCCAAGGTCAACCCGATCCAGTTCTTCAAGGGCGCCTGGCCCGCGATCCAGCTCGCCTTCGTCTCGCGCTCGTCCGTGGGCACGATGCCGCTGACGCAGAAGGTCACCGAGCGGCTCGGTGTGCCGAAGGAGTACGCGTCCTTCGCGGTGCCGTTCGGCGCGACGACCAAGATGGACGGCTGCGCCGCGATCTACCCGGCGATCGCCGCGATCTTCGTCGCCCAGATCTTCGACATCCAGCTCGGTGTCGGCGACTACCTGCTGATCGCGTTCGTCTCGGTGGTCGGCTCCGCCGCCACGGCCGGACTGACCGGCGCGACGGTCATGCTGACCCTGACCCTCTCCACCCTCGGCCTGCCGATGGAGGGCGTCGGTCTGCTCCTCGCGATCGACCCGATCCTCGACATGATCCGCACCGCGACCAACGTCGCCGGCCAGGCCCTCATCCCGGTCCTGGTCTCCGCCCGGGAGAACCTGCTCGACCGCACGGCCTACGCCACGGCGGACGGCTCCTCCCTGGACGAGCCGCGCGACGCCGAGCCCGAGCAGGTCCCTGCCGCGGCGTGACGGGTCGACGTCCCCTGGCCGGTCCGCTTCGGTTCGTGACCGAGGGCAGGCCAGGGGGACCGTACGCTAAGCCGTATGGGTGCCGTGAAGACCAAGCGGATGCCGCGTGCGGTCCGCGAACAGCAGATGCTGGACGCCGCCGTGCGGATCTTCGGCCAACGGGGCTACATGGCCGCGTCGATGGACGAGATAGCCGAACTCGCGGGCGTGTCCAAGCCGTTGGTCTATCTGTATCTGAACTCCAAGGAAGACCTCTTCACCGCCTGCATCCGCCGCGAGGCCAAGGCACTCGTGGAGGCGGTGCGGGCCGGGGTCCGGCCCGATCTGCCCTCCGACCGGCAACTCTGGGAAGGGCTCGGGGCGTTCTTCGCCCACACCGGGCGCAACCCGGACGCCTGGTCGGTCCTGCACCTCCAGGCCCGGACGCACGGCGAGCCGTTCGCCGCCGAGGTCGCCGCGATGCGCGAGGAGATCGTCGCGTTCGTGACGCAGCTCATCCTCACCGGTGCCCGTGAGGCCCACCACGACCCCGACCTGCCGGAGCGCGAGGTCGCCGGCCTCGCCGAGGCCCTGGTCGGCGCCGCCGAGTCCCTCGCCGCCTGGGCCAACGCCACCCCGGGCACCACGGCCCGCCAAGCCGCGGCCACGATGATGAACTTCGCCTGGGCGGGCCTGGGCGACCTCATGGCGGGGAGACCGTGGTCACCGCCGGAGGAGGAGCAGACGGGGGCTCAGGCCGGGTAGACGTCTCCGGTCACATGCACCCGCTCGTGCCCGTCCCGCAGTTCGAAGCGGCCGTCCTCCGCCGCGTACGTCACCGTCCCCGGCAGCAGGACCGGCGCCTTGAAGGCCGCGCGCACATGGCAGGAGTCCGGCGTGCCGTGCGCGGCGAGGCAGCGGGCGACTGTCCACATGCCGTGGGCGATGGCCCGGGGAAAGCCGAACAGCCGGGCGGTGAGCGGGTGGAGGTGGATCGGGTTGCGGTCCCCGGAGGCGGCCCCGTAGCGCCGCCCGACATCCTCGGCCAGCCGCCACTCGGCGACGGCGGGCAGCGGTTTCCGCACCTCTTCCCGAGGAGCCTCGGAGGGTCGTCCCGTGCGATGCCGGGCGAGGTACGTGCTGCTCGACTCCCAGACGACGTCCCCGTCTTCCCGCAGCTCCGTGACGACCGTGGCCTGCGTGCCGCGCCGGTGCGGTGCCAGCCCGCCGATCCGCACCGCGAGTTCGTATGCGCCGGTGGCCGGCATTCCCCGGTGCCGGGTGACCGTGATCGACGTGTGGACCAGGCCCAGCAGCGGCAGCGGGAAGTCCCGGCCGCTCATCAGCCGCATGGCCAGGGGGAATCCGAGCACGTGCGGATACGTCAGCGGCAGCGCGTCCTCCCCGGTCGGGAACCCGCAGACCCGCTCGTACGCCGCCAGCCGCGCGAGGTCGACCCGCAGGCCGGGCAGGATCAGCCGGGTGCGGGGGAACTCCGCGTCGGGGGCGGGCCGTTTGAAGGGGGACAGCAGGGCACCGCGGGCGAGGAGCGGCGCGAGGGAGGGGGACCCGGTGAGGACGAGAGCGGCGTCGGCCATCACGCCCCCAGCAGGCTCTGGCCGCAGACGCGCACGACCTGGCCGTTGACCGCGCCCGAGCCCGGGTGCGCGAGCCAGGCGATGGTCTCGGCGACATCGACCGGAAGACCGCCCTGGGCCAGGGAGTTCATCCGGCGGCCCGCCTCGCGGATGAACAGCGGGACGGCGGCCGTCATCTTCGTCTCGATGAAGCCCGGCGCGACCGCGTTGACCGTCACCCCGTGCTCCGCGAGCGCGTGCGGCGCGAGGGAGCGGACCAGGCCGACGACGCCCGCCTTGCCGGCCCCGTAGTTGGTCTGCCCCGCGTTGCCGGCGAGGCCCGCGATGGAGGCCGTCGCCACGATCCGGCCACCCCGCTTCAGCGCCCCGGCCTTCAGCAGCGCGTCCGTCGTGCGCAGCACGCTCGCCAGGTTCACCTCCAGCACCGAGATCCAGCGCTCGGCCGGCATGTTCACCAGCCGCCGGTCGCGGGTGATGCCCGCGTTGTGGACCAGCAGGTCCAGTCCGTCCGGCAGTGCCTCGGCGATCCGCGCGCCCGCGTCGGCGGCCGTGATGTCGAGGAGCAGGGCGGTGCCGCCGAGCCGGTCGGCGACGCGCCGGGCGTCCTGTTCGGCCCCCGGCACGTCGAGGACGACGACCCGGGCCCCGTCCCTGGCGAGCGTCTCGGCGACCGCCTCACCGATACCGCGCGCGGCACCGGTGACCAGGGCGGTCCGGCCGGTCAGGGGGCGGTCTCCTTCCGGTGCCGCCTGGAGTTCCTCGGACTCCTGGGGCGTGCCCACCTCGATCACCTGCCCGCTGACGTACGCCGACTTGGGCGACAGCAGGAAACCGAGCGTGGACTCCGCGGCGGACGCGTCCGTGAGCCGGACCAGGTTCACCGTCCTGCCCCGCCCGATCTCCTTGCCGAGGGAGCGCGTGAAGCCCTCCAGGGCCTGCTGGGCGGCGGCCTGGTGATGGTCGGCCGGATCGAGCGGCGCGCCGAGCACGACCACGCGCCCGCTCGTGGCGACCGACCGTACGACGGGGTGCAGCGCCGCGTGCACCTCGGCCAGTCCCTCGACGTCCCGCACCCCGCTCGCGTCCAGGACGACGGCGGCGGCCCGGTCGGGGCCGGCCGGGGCGATTCCCGTACGGGCGAGGACCGGCGCGAGGTCGAGGCCGGACCGGCCGGCCGTGAGGTGACGCAGGCCGCCGTCCAGGGCCGGGCGCTCGGGGGACCAGCGGGTCAGCGCCGCGGGCCGGGGCAGGCCCAGGCGGCGGGTGAGGAAACGGCCGGGCGCGGTACCGGTGAAGCGCAGATAGCGGTCGGCCATTCCAACTCCCAGCTCCCGATGACGGCTCACAGCACGCCCACTTTTCCTTACTCTGGAGTAAGGTTACCGGAGGTAATGCTACGTCACAGGCGAGGAGCAGGTCGAGATGAGCCCCCAGCGGATGGCGCCGTCGGTACGGCGCGTGGCGATCATCGGCGGAGCGCGCATCCCGTTCGCCCGCTCCGACGGCCCCTACGCCACCGCCTCCAATCAGCAGATGCTCACCGCCGCCCTCGACGGCCTCGTCGAGCGCTACGGACTCCAGGGGCCCGGCGCGGTGGGCGAGTTCGTCGCCGGCGCCGTCCTCAAGCACAGCCGCGACTTCAACCTCGCCCGCGAGACGGTCCTCGGCTCGACGCTGCACCCGCGCACCCCGGCCTACGACATCCAGCAGGCCTGCGGCACCGGACTCCAGGCCGTCATCGCCGCCGCCAACAAGATCGCCCTCGGCCAGACGGAATCGGCGGTCGCGGGCGGCGCCGACACGGCGAGCGACGCGCCCCTGGGTGTCAACGACACCCTGCGCCGCATCCTGCTGGAGGCCCGGCGCGCGACGTCGGCGGGTGCCCGTCTGAAGGCCCTGGCGAAGGTGCGCCCGTCCCATCTCGTCCCCGACATCCCGCGCAACGCCGAGCCGCGCACCGCCCTTTCCATGGGCGAACACGCCGCCGTCACCGCCCGATCCTGGGACATCGGCCGCGAGGCCCAGGACGAACTGGCAGCGGCGAGCCACCAACGGCTGGCGGCGGCGTACGACCGCGGCTTCTTCCAGGACCTGGTGATCCCCTTCCGCGGCCTGGCCCGGGACCAGAACCTGCGCCCCGGCTCGACCGCGGAGAAGCTGGCCTCCTTGAAGCCGGTGTTCGGCCTGGACCACCCCGGCCCGACCATGACCGCCGGGAACTCGACCCCGTTGACGGACGGGGCCGCCACCGTCCTGCTGGCGAGCGAGGAGTGGGCCCGGGAGCGCGGCCTGACACCGCTGGCGTATCTGACGGCGTACGAGACGGCTGCCGTGGACTTCGTGGACGGGGATGTGGCGGGCGGCGAGGACGGCCTGCTCATGGCACCGGCGTACGCGGTCCCGCGGATGCTGGAGCGGGCCGGGCTGAATCTGGCCGATTTCCAACTGATCGAGATCCACGAGGCGTTCGCCTCCCAGGTGCTGGCGACGCTCGCCGCATGGGAGAAGCGGGGTCTTGGCACGGTGGACCGCGACCGGCTGAACGTCGCCGGCTCGTCCCTTGCGACCGGTCACCCCTTCGCCGCCACCGGCGCCCGGATCGTGGCCACGCTGGCCAAGCTCCTGGCCGAAGCCGAACGGGACACGCCCGCACGCGGACTGATCTCGGTGTGCGCGGCGGGCGGGCAGGGGGTGACGGCCGTCCTGGAGCGGGCGTGAAGGCGGAGGCAGCACCAAAACTGAAGGTCCCTCACGTAACCCCCGAGATTGCACAGGCCCGGCTCCGGACCATCCCCGAACCCGCACAAACCCGCCACGTGAGGGCCGTACGATCCCGTTCCTACCGGCAGTAACCCCTTTCTGCGGGTTCAGCCGGTTGAGCGCCTCGGCGTGCGAGGCACGTACGTCCATGCAGCAAGCAGTTTTTCGCTGCACGCCCCAGGAGCCGCCCGTGTCCACTGCGTATCCCTCCTCCGCCTACGGCGACGTGTACGGAGGACCGGTCCTGGTCGAGCCCGAGACACGGCGGCTGGACGGGGTGGTGCGGGAGGCCGCCGTACCACCGCTGGCGCCGCCGTGGACGCACGGGTCGCTCGCCGACCTGCCGTTCGACAACGCGAGCGCGGAGCCGGGTGCCGTGGCGCTCAGCCGCAAGGACGCCGAGGGGCACTGGAGCGACGTCACGGCCGCCGAGTTCGCCGCCCAGGTGCTGGCCGTGGCGAAGGGGCTGATCGCCGAGGGCCTGATGCCGGGCGACCGGGTCGCCGTGATGGCCCGCACCATCTACGAGTGGACCCTCCTGGACTTCGCGGCCTGGTCGGCCGGACTGGTCACCGTCCCCATCTATCCCACGTCCTCCGTCTTCCAGGCCCGCTGGATCCTCCAGGACTCGGGCGCGGTCGCCCTGGTCACCGAGACCGCCGGGCAGGCCGCCGCCCTCGGCCCGGAGCGCGGACGCCTGCCGGACCTCCACCACATGTGGGTCGTCGAGAAGGGCCACGTGGACCGGCTCGCGGAAGCCGGGGCGCACCTCTCCGACCAGGAGGTGGAGGTGCGGCGCGGCATGCTGGGCCCCGACACGCTCGCCACCCTCGTCTACACCTCGGGCACCACGGGCCGCCCCAAGGGCTGCGCCCTCACCCACGGCAACTTCTTCGCCGAGGTCGACAACGCGATCGAGCTCCTCTACCCCGTCTTCAGGACGAAGACCAGCGAAGAGGCCTCGGTCCTGCTGTTCCTGCCCATGTCCCACGTCTTCGGCCGCATGGTGGCGATCGCCTGCATCCGCGCCCGGGTACGGCTGGGCCACGCGCCGAGCATCAAGGCGGACCACCTGCTGCCGGACCTGGCGAGCTTCCGGCCGACCTGTCTGCTGGCCATCCCGTACATGCTGGAGAAGGTCTTCAACTCGGCCCGCGCCAAGGCCGAGGCGGGCGGCCGGGTGACGTCGTTCGACCGCGCCGTGTCGGTGGCGCGGCGCTACGGCGAGGCCATGGAGGCCCAGCAGACGGGCACCGGCCCCGGCCCCTCCCGCGCCCTCAAGACCGCCCGGGTCTTCTACGACCCCCTGGTCTTCCGCCGCATCCGCAACGCCATGGGCGGCCGGGTCCGCTACGCGATCTGCGGCGGCTCACCGCTGGGCCGCCGCCTCGCCGCGTTCTACGCCGGAGCCGGCATCGAGATCTTCGAGGGCTACGGCCTGACGGAGACCACCGGCGCCTCCACCGTCACCCCACCCCTCAAGCCCCGCCTGGGCACGGTCGGCTGGCCGCTGCCCGGCACCCGGGTCCGTATCGCCGCCGACGGCGAGATCCTCCTCGCCGGCGACCACGTGCTGCGCGGCTACTGGGACCCCCAGGCCGGCGGCGTCGTCCCCGCCGCCCCCGACGGCTGGCTCGCCACCGGCGACATCGGCGAACTGGACGACGAGGGCTATCTGACGATCACCGGCCGCAAGAAGGAACTCCTGATCACCTCGGGCGGCAAGAGCGTCGCCCCGGCCCCCCTGGAGAACTGGCTCCGCTCCCACCCGCTGATCTCCCAGTGCCTCGTCCTGGGCGACGGCCGCCCCTTCGTCTCGGCCCTCATCACGCTCGACCCGGACGGCATCACCCACTGGCGCCAGATGAACGGCAAGCACCCCGTACCGCCCAAGCTCCTGGTCGACGACGAGGACCTGCGCGCCGTCCTCCAACGCGCCGTCGACGAGGCCAACAAGATGGTCTCCCGCCCGGAATCCATCCGCGCCTTCGCCATCCTCCCCCAGGACTTCACCGAGGAGGCAGGCCACCTGACCCCCTCGATGAAGCTCCGCCGCCAGGCGGTACTGCGCGCCTTCACGGAGGAAGTCGAGGGGCTGTACGCGCGGTGAGCCGGCCAGGTGTGAGGCGGCCTTTGCGATGTCTTCACACGAATTTCTTGACGCCGCACACCGTCTCCCCTTTGGCTTTCGAGCAATCCCGTCGCGATGCTCCCCCCACGGAAGGCACCACCAGTGAAAGCGCGTAACACCCGTCGGACCGCTGTGCGCCCTGTCGCCATAGCCCTGGCGGTCTCCGTATCGGCCCTGTCCCTCACCGCGTGCGGCGACGACGGGAGTGACGACACCGCCGTGCAGAAGGGCAACGACATCACCGTGGGCCTGCTGCTGCCCGACCGGGACACGGCTCGCTTCGAGAAGTTCGACTACCCCCTGATCAGGGAGGAGGTCGCGTCCCTCACGGAGAACAAGGGCAAGGTGCGGTACGCCAACGCCGAGGCGAGCGTGTCCAGACAGAGCGAGCAGTTCCAGAAGATGATCGACGACAAGGTCGACGTCATCCTGGTGGACGCGCTGAACTCCAAGAAGATCGCCTCGGACGTGCAGAAGGCCAAGGACGCCGACATCCCGGTCATCGCCTACGACCGGCTCGCCGAGGGCCCGATCGACGCCTACGTCTCCCACGACAACGAACTCGTCGGGCAGGTGCAGGGCCGCGCCATCATGAGCGAGCTCGGCGAGAAGTCCGAGAAGAGCAAGGTCGTCATGATGAACGGCGACCCCGGCGACCCGAACACGGCACGGTTCAAGGACGGCGCGCTGAGCGAGCTCCAGGGCCAGGTGGACATCGTCGAGCAGTACGACACCAAGGAGTGGAAGCCCTCCATCGCCAAGGCGAACATGGAGAAGGCGATCCGGTCCGTCGGGCTGAACAACATCGCCGCCGTCTACTCGGCCAACGACGGCATGGCGGGCGCCGTCATCGAGGCGATGGAGGAGGCCGGCGCCACCAAGATGCCGCCGGTGACCGGGCAGGACGCCAACCTGGACGCGGTGCAGCGGGTCGTGTCGGGGGAGCAGTACATGACCGTCTACAAGTCCTTCCTACTGGAGGCGACGAATGCCGCGAAGATCGCGGTGGCCAAGGTCCAGGGCCGTGCGATCGAGTTCGCCGCGCTGACCCGGGAGACGGTCGACAGCCCGACGGCGAAGAGCATCCCGGCGATGCTCGTGCCGGTGGTCGCCCTCACCAAGGACAACATCAAGGAGACGGTGATCACGGACGGCGTCTACACTGTCAAGGACATCTGCACCCCGAAGCTCGAGTCGGACTGCGAGGCCATCGGCCTCGAGTAGGTCTGTCTCTTGACTTCGCGGGGCGCCCGCGCGACATTCCCCACCCCCATCTGTCGCGCTGGAGCCGTCATGACCACTGACACGAACTCCGCACCACCCGCTGGTTCACCTTCCCGGGCTCCTTCCCGAAGACGAGTGCTGGCCGGTGCCGCGGGTGCCGGGCTCGCCGTCGCCGCCGGAGTGCAACAGGGCGCCCAGGCCGCCGACTTACCCCCGCTCGGCACCTACGACGTCGTCGTCATCGGCTCCGGCGCGGCGGGGATGACCGCCGCGCTGACCGCCGCCGGACAGGGGCTGAGCTGCGTCGTCCTGGAGAAGGCCCCGACCTTCGGCGGCTCGGCCGCCCGCTCCGGCGCCGGGATCTGGATCCCCAACAACCCGGTGCTCCAGGCGGCCGGCGTCCCGGACACGCCCGCGAAGGCCGCCGCCTACCTCGCCGCCGTCGTCGGCCCGGACGTCCCCGCCGACCGGCAGCGCGCCTTCCTCGCCCACGGCCCGGCCACGATCTCCTACGTCATGGCCCACAGCCCCCTGCGCTTCCGCTGGATGGAGGGCTACAGCGACTACTACCCGGAGCTGCCCGGCGGCCTGCCGAACGGCCGCTCCATCGAGCCCGACCAGCTCGACGGGCGCGTCCTGGGCCCCGAGCTGGCCCGTCTGAACCCGCCGTACATGGACGTGCCCGCCGGGATGGTCGTCTTCAGCGCCGACTACAAGTGGGTCACCCTGGCCGCGGTGAACGCCAAGGGCGCGGCCGTCGCGGCCCAGTGCCTGGCACGGGGCACGGCGGCGGCGCTGCGGGGCGAGAAGCCGCTGACCATGGGCCAGTCGCTGGCGGCCGGGCTGCGTGCGGGACTGAGGTCGGCCGGGGTGCCGGTGTGGCTGAACACGCCCCTGACCGACCTGCACGTCGAGAACGGCACGGTCACCGGGGCGGTCGTCACCCGCGACGGCGGCCCCGGCCTGGTCCGCGCCCGCCGGGGCGTGATCGTCGGCTCCGGTGGCTTCGAGCACAACGCGGCGATGCGCGAACGCTTCCAGCGCCAGCCCATCGGCACGGACTGGACCGTCGGCGCCAAGGAGAACACCGGCGACGGCATCCTGGCGGGGGAGCGGCTCGGGGCGGCCCTCGACCTGATGGACGACGCCTGGTGGGGCCCGGCGATCCCGGTCCCGGGCCAGCCGTACTTCTGCCTCGCCGAACGTACCCTCCCCGGCGGCCTCCTGGTCGACGGGTCCGGCCGGCGCTTCGTCAACGAGGCCGCCCCCTACAGCGACGTCGTCCACACCATGTACGACGAGCGCGAGGCCATCCCGGCCTGGCTGATCACCGACCAGAACTACCGCAACCGGTACCTCTTCAAGGACGTCCTGCCGACCCTGCCCCTCCCCGGCGCCTGGTACGACTCGGGCGCCGCCCACAAGGCCTGGTCACTGGACGCGCTCGCGGCCTCGATCGGCGTCCCGGCGGCTGCCCTGCGCACGACCGTCGACCGCTTCAACTCCCAGGCACGACGGGGGGAGGACCCCGACTTCCACCGCGGCGACAGCGCCTACGACCACTACTACACGGACCCGTCCGTCCTCCCGAACTCCTGCCTGGCCCCCCTGTGGCTGCCCCCGTACCACGCCTTCCGCATCGTCCCCGGCGACCTCGGCACGAAGGGCGGTATGCGGACGGACGCCCGGGCCCGTGTGCTGAGGGAAGACGGCTCGGTCATCCCGGGCCTCTACGCCGCCGGCAACGCGAGCGCCGCGGTCATGGGCCACAGCTACGCGGGCGCGGGCTCGACCATCGGCCCGGCGATGACGTTCGGGTACATCGCGGCGAGGGACATCGCGGGGGTGTTGTAGGCGGCCGGCCGCCGGGACGGGCTAGGACGTCGGCCGCGAGGGCTTGCGGGCCACGAGACATGCCTGGGCGACCGGTTCGCCGAGCTCCTCGTCGGCCTCCCGTAGGGTCCGGGAACGCAGCGTGAATCCGGCGGCTTCCAGCAGGGGGATGATCTGCTCCGGCCGGCGCCGCCGGAAGTCCAGTGCCACCCGGTGCCCGAAGGCCTCCTCGTAGCGGCGGGGCTCGTCCCCGGCCTGGAAGCCGAGCAGCAGGTGCCCGCCGGGCCGCAGCACGCGGTGGAACCCGGCGAAGACGCCGGGCAGGTGGTCCAGGGGGGTGTGGATGATCGAGTACCAGGACACGACCCCGTCGAGCGAGTTGGCGGGCAGGTCCAGCTCCAGGATCGAGCCCTGCTCGAACCGCAGGCCGGGGTTCTCGCGGCGGGCGATCGCGAGCATCGACTCCGACAGGTCGAGGCCGAAAATCGACAGTCCCCGGGCGGCCAGGAACGCCGTCACCCGCCCGGGCCCGCACCCCAGGTCGGCGACCTCGCCCCCCTCACCCACGAGCTCCGCGAAACCGGTCAGCAGCCCCCGGTCCAGCGGCGTGGCCGCGAGGTAGTCGCCGAATCGGACGGCGTAGTCCTCGGCCACGGCGTCGTAGAAGGTACGGGTTTCGATCACGAAGTCGGCGTCGGTCATGGCCCGAGACCCTACTGCGAGGGCCTGCCCGCCTGCCCGCCGTTTGCCGGTCGGGGTGCTTGTTCGCCCCTGTGCCCCTAGCTGGTCTGCTCGTCTCCCCGGCCCTCGCCCGACCGGCCGTCGCCGTGCTCCTCGGCTGCCTTCGCCGCTCCGGCGCCCGCCCCCGCTCCGATCGCCGTGCCCAGTCCCAGGCCCAGGGCCAGTCCCAGCCCGATGTTGTCGAAGACGGTCAGGCCGAGGGCCAGCCCGAGGGCCGTGCCGAGCGACAGCCCGAGTGACACGCCGGTCGCCAGATGGTGGTGCGCGGGAGTTCCGCTTTCCTGCTCGCCGTTCTCTTCATGTCCCTGCATCCGGACATCTTCTCCCGGCCGGTGCACGGGTCGGCCGGGCCCCCCGTCTGCCCCGCCACAGCGGAGCGTCCCGCAGAATTCGCCGGAAATTCATCGGCCTCTCCGGGAAGGGGAGAACCGGAAGAGGACGGGAAAAGGCAGGAGCCCCGACGCCTGACGGCGCGGGGCTCCTTGGGTACTACTGATCAGACCGGCGTGACGTTCTCAGCCTGCGGACCCTTCGGGCCCTGCGTGACGTCGAAAGACACCTGCTGGTTCTCCTCGAGGGAGCGGAAGCCGCTCGCGTTGATCGCGGAGTAGTGGACGAAGACGTCGGGGCCGCCGCCCTCCTGGGCGATGAAACCAAAGCCCTTTTCGGCGTTGAACCACTTCACGGTTCCGGTAGCCATAAGCCCTCCTTGGGCCCAAAAGGGTTGCCCTGCTCCAGAACCAGCAAGTGTGAAGATGAATTCTGCACAACTGCATACGTCTGAGAATGACGAGAGCCCGCGGTCACATGCTCCGCAGGCTCTGTACTGCAAGGGAAACCAAACTGCAACTTGCGATGAGCCTAGCACGCAGGCCCCGGAATGCAATAGGGGTCAAGATCACGTCACCCGAATGTTTGAACATCCCGCCGCCGAGTGGCGGAGAGGGCCTCTGACGCGGATCACGAACCCACGGCGGGGCCGGACGCGGGCCACTGGGCCGAGAGGGCTAGCCTCACGATGTGGACAATCCTCGCACCCGGCCGCGCGTCGGCCACATCCAGTTCCTGAACTGCCTGCCCCTGTACTGGGGGCTCGCCAGAACGGGCACGCTCCTCGACTTCGAGCTGACGAAGGACACCCCGGAGAAGCTCAGCGAGAAGCTGGTGCAGGGCGAACTCGACATCGCACCGATCACCCTGGTCGAGTTCCTCAAGCACGCGGACCAACTGGTCGCCTTCCCCGACATCGCCGTCGGCTGCGACGGCCCGGTGATGTCGTGCGTGATCGTCTCGCAGGTCCCGCTGGACCGGCTGGACGGCGCCCGCGTCGCCCTCGGCTCGACCTCCCGCACCTCCGTCCGCCTCGCCCAGCTGCTCCTCAGCGAGCGCTACGGCGTACGGCCGGACTACTACACGTGCCCGCCCGACCTCAGCCTGATGATGCAGGAGGCCGACGCGGCCGTCCTCATCGGTGACGCGGCGCTGCGCGCGAACATGCTCGACGGGCCGCGCTTCGGCCTGGACGTGCACGACCTGGGCGCGCTGTGGAAGGAGTGGACGGGCCTGCCGTTCGTCTTCGCGGTCTGGGCCGCGCGCCGCGACTACCTGGAGCGTGAGCCGGTCCTCACCCGCAAGGTGCACGAGGCCTTCCTCGAGTCCCGCAACCTCTCCCTGGAGGAGGTCGGCAAGGTCGCCGAGCAGGCCGCCCGCTGGGAGGACTTCGACGAGGAGACCCTCGCCCAGTACTTCACGACGCTCGACTTCCGCTTCGGCGGCCCGCAGCTCGCGGCGGTCGCCGAGTTCGCGCGGCGCGTCGGCCCGACGACCGGGTTCCCGGCGGACGTGAAGGTGGACCTGCTTCAGCCGTGAGCGGGCGCTCCTCCCGCACTACTCTGCTGGGAGTGCAGGCGGACGGGGGCCCACCCGGGCTTCCGTACGCCTACGGGGGAGGGGTGACGCCATGCGGCCGCTCGAAGTCGACGAACCCACAGTCGTGGGGCCCTACCGGCTGCTCGGCCGGCTGGGCTCCGGCGGGATGGGCCGGGTCTATCTGGGTCGCAGCGCCGGGGGCCGCACGGTCGCCGTGAAGATCGTGCACCCGCACTTCGCGCTGGACGAGGAGTTCCGGGCGCGCTTCCGGCGTGAGGTCGGGGCCGCGCGCCGGGTGGGCGGTGCGTGGACGGCGTCGGTCCTGGACGCGGACCCGGAGGCGCGGGTGCCGTGGGTGGCGACGGCGTACGCGGCGGGCCCGTCGCTGTCCGCCGCGGTGGCGGACTTCGGCCCCTTGCCGGCCCACACCGTACGAGTCCTGGGAGCGGGGCTCGCCGAGGCGCTGGTGGCGGTGCACGAGCTGGGCCTGGTGCACCGGGACGTGAAGCCGTCGAACGTCCTGCTCACGCTCGACGGCCCCCTGCTGATCGACTTCGGGATCGCCCGGGCCACGGACGGTACGGCGTCCCTGACGTCCACCGGCGTGTCGATCGGCTCGCCCGGCTACATGTCGCCCGAGCAGATCCTGGGCAAGGGCGTCACGGGCGCGGCGGACGTCTTCTCGCTGGGCGCGGTCCTGGCGTACGCGGCGACCGGCGAACCGCCCTTCCCCGGGGACTCCTCGGCCGCCCTGCTCTACAAGGTCGTCCACGAGGAGCCGGAACTCGGCCTGCTGGACGGGGAGCTGCGGTCCCTGACGGCCGCCTGCCTGACGAAGGACCCGGACGCGCGGCCCGCCCCGGCGGAGGTGGCCCGACGGCTGGCTCCCGAGGGAGCGGCCCGGCTGGTGACGGGCGGGTGGCTGCCCGGGGCGCTGGTGGAGCAGGTGAGCCGGAGCGCCGTGCAGTTGCTGAACCTGGAGGCGACGGGGCCGGGGGCCGGCGGGCCTTCGGGGCCGGTGGGGTTCAGTAGTCCTTCTGTGGGGGTGGTCGAGGCAGGGGAGGCGGCTGAGGCAGTTGGGGCGGTTGGGGCTCACGGGGCTGCCGAGCCCGGGGTGTTCGGGCCGCCGCCGGTCATGCCGCCTGTCATGCCCACACCTTCCGCGGCGCCGCCCTTCGCCGCCGTACCCGCACCCCGTGACGCAGGCCCGCAGGACACGGCCCCGCCGTCCACCGGGCGCCGCCCCGGCAAGGTCACCGTCTCCGTGGCGGCGACGTCCACGCCGGAGGGCGGCGGGCGGGTGCGGAGGCTGAGCTGCTCGGTCGCCCTGGCGGTCGCCGGGGCGATGGCGGCCGTGACGATCGGGTCGGTGCTCGTGTTCGACCTGCTGCCGGGCCGGGGCGCCCAGGACGACGCCGACTCGGACAGCGGGGTCGACTCGCCTCCGGCGGCGACCGCGAGCTCCGCCCCCGGCGCGGTGCCCGCCGCCTACCTCGGCACCTGGGAGGGCCAGGGCACCGCGCTGGACGGCAATCTTCCCCTCGGCACGTTCCGGATCACGGTCGAACGGGCCGCCGTCGGCGAGGAGTTGGGCAAGCTCCGCCAGACCGACCAGATCGGCGGCGTCTGCATCGACGTACTGACCCTGAAGCAGGTGACGAAGAAGGAGCTCGTCGCGACGTCCGTGGGCGCGAAGACCAACCACAGCGGCTGCAACCCGGCCGCCACGACGGTCCGTCTCAGCCCGGTGGGCGACGATCTCCAGTACCGGTCCCAGAGCGAGGAGTCGGGCCGGCCTCAGGCTCGGATGTCGAAGGTGCGCCAGGAGTCGCCCGGCGGCTGAGCCTGACCAGCAGGGTGATCAGCAGCGCGGCCGCCCCGAGGCTCGCGACCAGGCCGACGACCCACAGCCAGGGGTAGTGCACATGCACCCAGCAGGGCCCGCCCTCGCTGTAGCAGTCGGCGTCCCAGCCGCGGCGCCGCTTGGGCCGCGCGGTGGTGCTGATCACCCCGGCGACCAGGTACCCCGCTGCCAGCCCGGGCAGGGAGGCGGCCGCCCAGGCCAGCGAACGCGCCTTGCTCTTCTTCCAGTTCATCCGGGTCAGCGGCGCCGCCCAGGCCAGGAAGACCAGCGGCAGCAAGGCGCCCACGGTGGCGGCGAAGGCGTAGCCACCGCCCGGCCACGCGGGAGCGAAGTCGCCCCAGAGCTCGTGGCCCCAGTACATGTCGAACAGGACCAGCGGCATCAGCAGGACGACGAAGCCGGGGAGCACCACGCAGGCCCAGAGACAACCCCGGCCCCGCTTCTCCGGCCCGTCGGCGTTCGGCCGGCCCGGCCGGTGCTCGTAGCGCAGCGCCGACCCCGCCGCCTTCCTCCGCTTCGGCTTCGCCGACTCCCCGCTCAACGCCTCACCCCGGGATGACGACGGTCCGCAGCTCCCCGTCACCGAGGTGCAGCATGCCCTTGCCCGGGGCGACCTGGCCGCCGACCATGCCGCGGTTCAGGCGTACGCCGATGAGGTCGCCGCTGGAGGACTCCTGCGGGGAGAGCAGAATGCCGCGGCGGGCCTTCTTCGCGTCGACCTGCCAGCCGGAGAAGCCGCTGCACACGTCCTCCTCGTCACCGGCGATGACCATGGCGAGGCCGCGTTCGGCGCCACGGGAGACCAGCTTCTTCATCTGGCTCTCGGCGTCGCAGTCCTCCAGGAGCTCGCCGTCGTCGATGAGGACGGCGATCGGCTCCTCCAGGGACGACTGGTCGATGAGCTCCTCGAACTCGTCCTCGTCGATGTCGTCGCCGGTGAAGACCTTCAGCACACCGTCCGCACCGTCGAGTTGACGGAGGGACGACTGGCGCGGCGCCGCGATCACCAGACGCGTGCCCTGCGCCAGGAACGAATGCGCGAAGTTCAACAGCACCGTAGAGCGGCCCGACTTGGCCGGACCCGCGACGACGAACGCCGGCACGCCCTCCGCGAGGTCCGGGCCGAAGCCGACGATCTCGTCGCCGCCGATGCCGACCAGGCCCCACAGACGCGAGCGGGACGCGTCCGGGTCGCGCATTTCCCAGGCCTCCGGGAAGGAGATGCGGCTGGGCAGGCTGTCCACGCGGAACGGGCGGCGTGAACGCGGCACGTCGGCGTCGCGGGCCGCGGCCGCCTCGCCGATCGCCGCCAGCGCGGCCGCCTGCCCCTGACCGGTCGTGTCCTCGGCGAGCAGCGCGAACTGCGTCTCCGTACCGAACTCGTTGCGGAAGGCACGGCCCGGCGGGATCTCCTCGGGCACCTTGCGGGCCGGAATGCCGAGCGAGGAGAAGTCGCTGCGGTCGGCCAGCCGCAGGCCGTACTTGTCCTCGGTGAGCGTCGCGATACGGCCGACGAGCAGGGTCCGGTCACCGGTGAGGACCAGGTGGATGCCGACGCTCGCGCCCTCGCGCATCATCGTCTGCAGCTCGTCCGTGAGCGAGCCGTGGTCGATCTCGCCGAGCGTGGGCACCCAGCCCTCCCAGCGGTCCAGCAGCACGACGATGTGCGGCAGCCGCTCGTCGTCGGCGACCGAGGACCGCTGCTCACCGATGTCCGCGAAGCCCTTGTCCGCCAGCAGATCCTGGCGGCGGCCCATCTCGCCCTTGAGCCGGTTGACGAGCCGTACGACCCGCTCGGTCTGGTTGCGGCCGACGACCGCGCCGCAGTGCGGCAGCCGCGTCAGGGCGTTGAGCGCGCCGTTGCCGCAGTCGATGCCGTAGAGGTGCACGTCGGCGATCGAGTGCGTACGGGCGATCGAGCCCGCGAGGGTGCGCAGCACCTGGGAACGGCCGCTGCGCGGGGCACCGCCGATCATCAGATGGCCGAAGGAGGAGAAGTCCACGGCGACCGGGCGCCGGGCCTGGCTGGCGGGCAGGTCCTCGATGCCGTACGGGGCCGGCGGCAGCTTGCCGGGGCCGCCCGCGAACGCGGGGAGTTCGACGTCGTCAAGGAGCAGCGTCTCGTCGAGCGCGGGCAGCCACGGGCTGTGCTGCGGCGGGATGCCGAGCGAGCTGTTGGCGTCCCGGATCGTGTCGACGAGGACCTTCAGGTCGGTGATCTCCTCTTCCTCACGGGCCTCCGCCTTGGGCTTGACCAGCGCCGAACGGCCCAGGTCCTCCCAGGTCAGCGGGCCCACCCAGGGCATGAGCACGGCCGGGTCGGCCGCACCGGGCCGGCGGCCGCCCACGCGTCCGGACTGGAAGGGGACCAGGGAGGCGTGCCCGAGCCGGGCGTAGGCGCGGCCCGGGGTGTTCTTGGAGATGTGCCCGGCCTCGGGCGAGTCGATGACGTCGGACGACTCACCGCCGTCCGTCACGCGCAGCGCGATACGGAGGTTGGTGTTGGCGCGGATCTCGGGCGACACGACACCGCTCGGCCGCTGGGTGGCCAGCAGCAGATGGATACCGAGCGAACGGCCTCGCTGGGCGATGTTCACCAGCCCGGTCACGAAGTCGGGCAGGTCACGCACCATGGACGCGAACTCGTCGATGACGATGAGCAGCCGGGGCACCGGCTGGTTCGACGGATCCCGGCGCACGAGATCCTGGTAGTCCTCGATGTCCTTGGCGTCGGCGGCGGCCAGGATGTGCTCGCGCCGGTGCAGCTCGGCACCCAGCGACTCCAGGGCGCGCTCCACCAGGTGGGCGTCGAGGTCGGTCACCATGCCGACGGTGTGCGGCAGATGCACACAGTCCTTGAAGGCCGCGCCGCCCTTGTAGTCGACCAGCACGAAGGTCATGTTCTCGGGCGTGTTCGCCACGGCCAGCGCCGCCACGATGGTCTGCAGCAGCTCCGACTTACCGGAACCCGTCGTACCGGCGATGAGACCGTGCGGACCGTCCTTGCGGATGTCCAGCCCGAACGCCCCGTCGTACGACTCACCGATGACGGCCAGCGTCGACTGCCCGCCCATCCGCCACCGCGCCACGATCGCGTCGCTCGTCGGCGGCTCCAGTTGCAGCACGTCCAGCAGCCGGCTCGAACCCGGAAGCGCCGAGTCCTCGGTCTCACCGCTGATGTCCCGCAGCGGCGACAGCGACCGGGCGAGCCGCAGACACCAGGCGGCGGAGACGAAGTCGGGCCGTACGTCCTTCAGCCGCTCCGCACCGGCCTCCTCGACGCGCAGCCTCAACTGCTCGGTGCGGTTGGCCTGTTCGGGCTGCTGCGCGGTGGTGTGCCAGGCCTGGAAGGAGGGAAACCCACCGGCGGCCTGCTGCGTCTGCTGCTGGAGCTGCTGGGCGGGCTCGTACTCCTCGGCCTTCGGCTCGGCGACGACGTACGCCTGGCACTCACCGGGCAGGAACCGCTCCTCGGCGTCCAGGCAGATGGCGAACATGGACACGCCGGGGCCCTCGCGCAGCAACCGCACGACGCCGGGAAGGGACCTGAGGCGCCGCGACCCGTCCCACACCACGACGATGTCGGGATCGCCGAAGGACGACGCACCCTGCGACTTGTTCTCCTCGGCGGCCTTCTTGCGCGCGTCGAGGATCTGCGTCAGCTCGCCGATACGGGCACCCACGGTCTCGGCGTCGGTCCCGATGAGCGCGTTGACGTCCTGCCCGCCGGACGGCCGGGAGTGCGGCAGCCAGCGCGTCCAGTCCCAGGACTCCTGCGCGGCGTTCTCGCTCAGCACGTAGAACTGCACGTCCATCGGGCTGTGCAGCGCCGCGGTCTGCGCGACGGCCCACCGCCCGAGAGCACGGGCGGAGTCCCCGGGCCCGGCCATGCCGATCACACCGAGGGTGCGCAGGTGCAGCGCGACCGGGGCGTCCTCGATCTTCCAGGTCACCTGCCGGCGGTGGTCGTCCTGCTCGGGGTCGTCGAGCACGACCTCGGAGGGCAACTGCCCGGTCCCGAACCGCACGAGGAGATGATCACGGTCGGTACGCCTGCGTTCCCACAGCCGTGTCCGCGGCCCGGTCCCCAGGGCAAGGACGGTCGCCGGATCGGGTATGGCATGCCGCCGGTCGGTCCGCTCGGCGACGAGCGCGTCCTGCGCGTCCTTCTCGATCCGCTCCTTCTGCTCCTCGTACTCCTCGACCTGCTTGGCGTGGGACTTACGCCCGTGTTTCTTGTCGTTGTAGTAGTTCGCGAAGAGCAGGATCGGAGCCAGGCCGGCCATGATCAGGTAGTACCAGCGCTGGAAGATCATCACCGATACGACGGCACCGACGAGCGGCGTCATCGCCATCAGCCAGGGCAGCGGCCGGGCCTCGTAGTCGCGGGGCGGCGACGGCAGCCGGAAGTTGGTCTGCCGCTCGGGCGGGCGCAGCCGCGGAGGACGGTTGTAGTCGAGGCCGACGCCGTCGTCCGACCACTTGAGGGCGGCGTTCGGGGGCGTGTACCGGGTGAGTTCGAGGAGGGTGTTCCCGAGCGCGATCTGACTGCCGAGGGGCCAGGCGGCGGGCCCGTCCTTCTTGGCCTCGCCGGCACCGTCCTTCTTCTTCTCGTTCTTCTTCTTGTTCTTGTCGCTCTTCTTCTCCTCCTCCCGCCGGCCGGCGTCGGAGAAGGACTTCCCGTCGAGGGTGACGTGGTCCTTGTCCATGTGCACGGCGACCTGGCAGGTGCCGTCGGTGGCGACGGAGAGGGTGAGGGCCCGGGCGTCGACCTCGGGATCGTCGACCCGGACGTACGAGGCGGCCCCGCTGCCGATGTCGTAGCGCCCGACCCCGAGCCGGTGCACGAACCCGGCGGCGGGCCCGCCGGCGACGCGCAACTCGACGAGCCCGGTGGGCTCACCCGGCAGACACCCGGACGGATCCTGAAGACTGACGACGGCGCCCTCGCGCAGGGGCGACCCGACGACGGTGGCGCTGGGATCGACGGCATACCCGTCCACGTACACGAGGGGCGCGTTGTTGGCCGGCGCCTGGCGGTGCTGTCCGAGTGGGATGATCTGCGCCCCGCTGTGCCCGACCTGCTGGGCCAGCTCCTGGGCGATGTCCCCCACGGTGGACTCAGGATCGGCATCGAGCACGACGTCGGCGGTGCCACCGCCGTACGGGTCGACGACGGTCAGAGTCAGGCGCACGACTAGTCCTCCCCGTGCCACTGGGCCGGTGTGGCCGCTGTGGTCTCTGTCGCTGCGTCCGCGTCCGCCGCCTGTTCGCTTCAGTCACGCGGGTCACAGTCGTAAGGGACGATATCCGCTCGGTACGACAGTGAGGCAATGGGGAGGCGCCGAGACGTTCCCGATGGCAACGTCGTACACGACTTCATGACGGGTCGTTCACCTCTTCCTCGCGAGGGGTCTCTGAGGTGATGCGAACGCCTGTGCTTGGTGTAGCCGGCCGGGGTGAAGGCTGTCAGATCGCCGTACGTGAGTGCGGCAGTCGTACGTATGGTCCTTTGTGGGTTTCAGGATGCTTTGTCGTTCGGGACGTTGATCGTGAGGGGGCGAGTTGGTGCAGGCGGGGGCGGCTGTGGAGGTCGGGCATGCCCGGTACACGTTCCGGTTGCGTGTGTCGTCCGCTGCCCACACGGCCTTGGTCGCCGAGTGGGATCGATGCCGGTGGGTGTGGAACGAGTGTGTCGCCAAGTCCAGGGCCGTGCATCTGTACAACAAGGCGGCCGGGGAGAAGCGGACGTGCGGTCCAGCGCAGCTCGACAGGATGCTGACCGAAGCCCGTGCCTGTACGCCGTGGCTGTGTGAGGGGTCGTCGGTGGTCCAGCAGCAGGTCATCCGGGACTTCGGACGCTCCCGTGCCAAGGCGCACAAGGACATCAAAGAGCGTCTGCCCATGGCTCGCCGGGCCGGGATGCCCGCGCACAAGAAGAAGCGCGAGGCACTGCCGACTCTGAACTACACGAAGCGCGGGTTCCGGCTGAGGGATGGCCGGTTGCATCTGGCGGGCGGGATCGTGGTGGGGGTGGTGTGGTCGCGTGAACTGCCGGTTGAGCCGTCCTCGGTGCGTGTGTACCAGGACAGCCTCGGGCACTGGTACGGCTCCTTCGTCGTCCCCGCCGAGGTGCAGCCGCTGCCTCCGACCGGCCGGGTGCTCGGTGTCGACTGGGGCGTGAAGGAGACCGCGACCACCACCTCCGACGCGCACGACCTGCCGCATGCCGAGCATGGCAGGAAGGCCCGGAAGAAGCTGGCCCGGTACGACCGGATGATGGCCCGCCGCAAGCCGAAGAAGGGACAGCCGGCTTCGAAGGGCTACCGCGAGGCGAAGAAGCTGCGGGCGAGGGCCTACAAGAAGGTTGCCAGGCAGCGTGAGGACACGGGCCGTAAGTGGGCGAAGAAGGTGGTCCGTGACCACGACGCGGTCGCTGTGGAGGACTTCCGTCCAAAGTTCCTGGCCAAGAGCAGTATGGCCCGTAAGGCCGCTGACGCCGCCATCGGCGCGACCAAGGCCGCTCTGGTCGCGATGGGCCGCAAGCATGGGCGGGACGTCCGCCTGGTCCACCCGGCGCACACCACGATGGACTGCGCGCAGTGCATGACGAGAGCCAAGCATGCACTGCCGCTGGGTGAGCGCACCTACACCTGCACCGCGTGCGGAGCCGTGTGTCCACGGGACAAGAACTCCGCACATGTGATGCTCGTCCGGGCTGGTCTCAACCCGGCTGGTGCTGATGGCGGAAGACCTCCTGGAGCGCTGCTCCAGGAGGCTGCCTGAGCCAGGAATCCCCTCCCCTGAGGGAGGGGAGGATTCAAAAGCCGGGGATGTGGCATCACACATCACAGGCCACACCCGTAAGCTGCTGATGCAAAGAGCGGACGATCACATCGGTTGCCAATGCGACCGGCAACTCGGCCTGCGGGTCGATGAGTCCGCACACAGGGAGCCACGGGGGTTGGCCCTGCGGCGTTGTGAAAGGGAGCGGCTTCATGGCCAAGGACCTTGATGTCACTTATCAGGACATGCGGGATGCTGCCAAGCATGTCGTGAAGGAGAAGGAAAAGCTCCAGGAGAAGCTCGAGGGCCTCCGCAAGTACATCAACAACCTCGTGCAGGGCGGCTACGTCACGAAGAGCTCGTCGAAGGCGTTCGACGAGAACTTCGACGAGTTCGTGCGCGGCACGAAGGACACGCTGGACGGTCTCGACGGCATGGGTGACTACCTGACCATGGCCGCGGACAAGTTCGAGCAGATCGATGACGAGCTGGCGAAGCAGGCTCGGAGCAAGTAGGGGCTGGGG
>NZ_JBHUQX010000023.1:0-40205 GCF_042674225.1 Streptomyces sp. NPDC056948 | reverse complement strand
ACCTGGAGGCGTTCGCCCTGGACCTTGATCTCGTAGGAGTTCCACTGGCCGGGCGGACGCAGGACCTGGTCACGGGCCTTGATGTTCGCCGACTTGAACGAGTAGACGGAGCCCGTGGTGCGTTCGGGCGCGTCCGTGGCGTCGATCTGGATCTCGTAGCCCTTGTTCACCGCGGACCAGGGGTCGTCGGAGGCCGGGAAGCCCACGAAGATCCCGGAGTTGTCGTCGCCCCGCATCTTCCAGTCGAGCTTGAGGGAGTACGACTTCAGCTCCTTGGCCTGGTACCAGAGCAGGCCCATGCCGCCCTCGGACTCCAGGGTGCCGTCCTTGACGTTGAACTTGCCGGGGCCGGCCTGCTTCCAGCCGTCCAGGGTCTGGCCGTTGAAGATCTTCCGGTAGTCCTTGCCCGGCTTGCAGTCGGCCTTCACCTGGCCGGTGGCGTACTGGAGGCCGCCGAGCAGATGGGCCCGGAAGGCCTCCTCGGCGTAGGACTCCTTGGTGTGGCCGCCGCCGGTGTAGAAGGACCGGCCGCCGCCGTAGCTCTGGCACCAGGCGATCGGGTGGTCGCCCTTCATGTTCCCGCCCTGGTAGGTGGTCTCGTCCAGGGTGGCGAGGACCTTGGCCTGCTCACGCGGGTTGGTGCGGTAGTTGTACCACTCGTCGGTGCGCTCCCAGGCGTCGTCCAGGTGCGCGGTCGACGGGTGGTCGTGGTCCTCGACACGGACGGTGGCCTTCTGGATGGCCGGGTGCGAGTCGAAGTAGGCGCCGACGAGTCCGCCGTAGAACTGCCAGTCGTACTCGGTGTCGGCCGCGGCGTGGATACCCATGTAACCGCCGCCGCCCGCCACGTAGTCCTCGAACGCCTTCTGCTGCTCGGCGTTCAGCACATCACCGGTGGTGGACAGGAAGGCCACCGCGTCGTACTTGGCGAGGTTGGTCGTGGTGAACTGGCGGGCCTCCTCGGTCGCGTCGACCGTGATGCCGGCCGGGCCGCCGAGCTCCTTCAGGGCGGTGATGCCCGCCGGGATGGAGTCGTGCCGGAAGCCTGCGGTCTTGGAGAAGACCAGGACCTTCTTGCCTCCCTTGAACGGCTCCTTGGAGAACTCGAAGTCGTCCACGTCGTACAGCGCGCCCTCGCCGCCCTTGAAGACCAGGTAGATGTCCGTGGCGCGCTTGGGCAGCGACCGCAGTGGCACGCCGACGTTCTGGAAGGTCTCCCAGCCGCCGGTCGGCGGGATGTACGCCGAGCCGTGGAGCGGTCCGTCGGGCGAGCCGGTGCGCACTTCGATGAAGCCGCCCGCGCCGCCGGAGGAGGCTCGCACGGTCATCTTCTTCTGCCCGTCGAACCGGTACGGGGTGAAGGAGATCCAGTCGCCGTCGTCGATGTTGCCGACGGTCTTGCCGCCGTTGGCGCCGGTCTTGTCGATCACCGTCACGCCCGACTGGGTGGTGAAGTGCTCGCCCTGGCGGTGCAGCGGCTGGAGCACGGCGCGGGCGGTGCCGGTCAGCGTCTCCTGGCCGTTTGCCCCGCCGTCGGTGTAACTGGCGCCGACGACGCCGTAGATGTTGGCGTTGGGATCGTGGCCGCCGTCACCGGGGGGCGGCTTCAACGTGCCCTCGCAGCCCATCTCGCTGGTCAGCTCGTGGGCGTGGGAGTCGTGGCCGAGGCTGTAGGCGACCTTGACCTTGGAGCAGTCGACGGTCTCCTCGGGGTCGGTGACGGTCACCTTGAAGGGGACGGGCTTGCCGAACTCGGCCAGGGCACCGTTGCCCGGGATGTCGATCTTCACCTTGGGCTCGGTGTTGCCGACCACGATCCGGGTGCTGGCGTTGCCGGTGTGACCCTCGGCGTCCTTGGCGGTGAAGGTGGCGGTGTAGGTGCCGACCTTCTTGTACTTGTGGGTGGGGTTGAGACCCTCGCCCTTGGTGCCGTCGCCGAAGTCCCAGCTGTAGGTGAGGTCCGGGGAGTCTGCGTCCTTGGCCGAGCCGGTGAACTTGACCTTCAGCCCGGCCGCTCCGGACGTCTTGTCGGCGCTCACCTCGGCGATCGGGGAGAAGCCGTCCTCGGCGTTCTCGATCCGGTACAGCGCGGAGTGCTCGTCGCCCTGGAACCAGGAGATGCCGTAGTCGAGGACGTAGAGCGCGCCGTCGGGGCCGAACTCCATGTCCATGATCTGGGTGCCGGTCCACGGGAAGTCGTTGATCTTCGCGACGGAGCCGTCGGTGTTCTCCTCGATCCGCTTGATCCAGCGGCGGCCGAACTCACCCGCGAAGAAGTCGCCGTCGTAGGCCTCGGGGAACTTCACCTTGGAGTCGAGGTCGGGGTCGTAGCGGTAGACCGGGCCGGCCATCGGGGACTCGGAGCCGCTGCCGAACTCGGGCACCGAGCCGCCGTCGTACGGGATCCAGGCGGCCTGCGCGGGCGGCAGGTCGGTCAGGCCCGTGTTGTACGGCGAGGTGTTCTTCGGGGCGGCGCAGTCGAACTTCTCGCCGGACTCCTTGGTGGCGAAGTCGTAGTCGACGTACGCGTCGTTGTTGCCGGTGCAGAACGGCCAGCCGAAGTTGGCGGCCTTGGTGACCTTGGCGAACTCGACCTGTCCCCCCGGGCCCCGCTTGGGGTCGGCGGCGCCCGCGTCGGGGCCGTAATCGCCGACGTAGACGACGCCGGTCTTGTCGTCGACGCTCATCCGGAACGGGTTGCGGAAGCCCATCGCGTAGATCTCGGGACGGGTCTTGTCCGTGCCCGGGGCGAAGAGGTTGCCCGCCGGGACGGTGTACGAGCCGTCCTCGGCGACCTTGATCCGCAGGATCTTGCCGCGCAGGTCGTTGGTGTTGGCGGAGCTGCGGCGGGCGTCGAAGGCGGGGTTGCGGCCCTCGCGGTCGTCGATCGGCGTGTAGCCGTCGGACGCGAAGGGGTTGGTGTCGTCACCGGTCGACAGGTAGAGGTTGCCGCCCGCGTCGAAGTCGATGTCGCCGCCGACGTGACAGCACAGGCCGCGGGAGGCCGCGACGTCGATGACCTTCTTCTCGCTGGCCGTGTTCAGCGTGCCGTTGGCGTTCAGGACGAAGCGGGAGAGGCGGTTGACGCCGTCGAACTTCTTGAACTCCTCGGCGGTGCCGGTCTCCGGGGCGTCGCCCGCGGGGGTGTCGAGGGGCGGGGCGTAGTAGAGGTAGATCGCCCGGTTGTTCTTGAAGTCCGGGTCGATGCCGACGCCCTGGAGGCCCTCCTCGTCGTGGCTGTAGACGGGGATCTTGCCGGCGACCTTGGTGACACCGCCCTGGTCGGTGAGGCGCAGCGTGCCGTCGCGCGAGGTGTGCAGCACGCTGCGGTCCGGGAGCACGGCGAGCGACATCGGCTCGCCCATCTCGGGTTCGCCCTTGGCGAGCGGCACCTGCTGGAACTGGCCCTCGGCGGCCGCCGGTTCGTCGTGTTCCGGGTGGCCGGGATGGGCGCCGGCGACGGTGGCCGGGGCGCCCACGGCCAGGAGCAGGCCGGTGAACAGGGCGACGGTGGCGCGCAGTCCGGGATGCCTGGCGGTGCGGGTGCTTCTGAGTCTGGTTCTGTGCACGAAGTCCCTCCGGGAACGGGGTGGGCCGTACGGGATGGGTGCGTAGACGTGCGGTGCGGGCGCCGGGGTGCGCCGTCACCCCGGAGGTGTGTGACCTGAACACAAGGAAGGTGCGTGGTTCAGCTGTTGAACGCGGCGTCGAAGGACGCGCTGGGTGGCTCGAAGTCGAAGGCCTTCAGCCGGGTCAGCGCCTCGGGCGCCCCCTGGAGCCGATCCATGCCGGCGTCCTCCCACTCGACCGAGACCGGGCCCTGGTAGTCGATGGAGCGCAGCATCCGGAAGACGTCCTCCCAGGGGACGTCTCCGTGCCCGGCGGAGACGAAGTCCCAGCCGCGCCGCGGGTCGCCCCAGGGCAGGTGGGAGCCGAGCCGGCCGTTGCGTCCGTCGAGGCGCTTGCGGGCCTCCTTGCAGTCGACGTGGTAGATCCGGTCGCGGAAGTCCCAGAGGAAGCCGACCGGGTCGAGGTCCTGCCACACGAAGTGCGAAGGGTCGAAGTTGAGACCGAAGGCGGGGCGCCGGCCGACCGCCTCCAACGCGCGGACCGTCGTCCAGTAGTCGTAGGCGATCTCGCTGGGGTGCACCTCGTGCGCGAACCGCACGCCCTCGGCGTCGAAGACGTCCAGGATCGGGTTCCAGCGGTCGGCGAAGTCCTGGTAGCCGCGTTCGATCATCGCGTCGGGGGCGGGCGGGAACATGGCGACCAGGTGCCAGATGGCGGAGCCGGTGAAGCCGATGACGGTGTCGACGCCGAAGGCGGCCGCGGCGCGCGCGGTGTCCTTCATGCGTTCCGCGGCCCGCTGCCGTACGCCTTCCGGGTCTCCGTCGCCCCACACCGCGTCCGGCACGATGGCCTGATGGCGTTCGTCGATGATGGCGTCGCAGACGGCCTGGCCGACGAGGTGGTTGGAGATGGCCCAGCACTTGAGGCCGTACTTGTCGAGCAGAGCCCGGCGGCCGTCGAGATACCCCGGGTCGGAGAGCGCCTTGTCGACTTCGAAGTGGTCGCCCCAGCAGGCGAGTTCGAGGCCGTCGTAGCCGAAGTCGCGGGCGAGCCGGCAGACCTCCTCCAGCGGCAGGTCGGCCCATTGGCCGGTGAACAGCGTGAACGTACGCGGCATCGCGCGTCAGCCTCCTCAGACCGCTATCGGGGTGTAGACGGAGTTCTTCTCGGCGCTCTCCTCGACCGCCGCGAGCACGCGCTGCACCTGCAGCCCGTCGGCGAAGGAGGGTTCGGGGCGGCGGCCCTCGGCGACGGCGTGGACCAGGTCGCGGGCCTGGTGGACGAAGGTGTGCTCGTAGCCGAGGCCGTGGCCCGGCGGCCACCAGGCGTCCAGGTAGGGGTGGTCGGGTTCGGTGACGAGGATGCGGCGGAAGCCGGCCTCCGCGCCCGGCTCGGTGCCGTCGTGGAACGACAGCTCGTTGAGCCGCTCCAGGTCGAAGGCGAGCGAGCCGCGCTCCCCGTTGAGCTCGATGCGCAGGGCGTTCTTGCGGCCGGTGGCATAGCGGGTGGCCTCGAACGAGGCCAGGGCGCCGGAGGGGAAGCGGGCGGTGAACAGGGCGGCGTCGTCCACGGTGACCTGGCCGGTGCCGGCGGACGAGACGGCGGACAGCCCGCTCGTGGCGCCGGTGGGCAGCGGCCGCTCCCGTACGAAGGTCTCGGTCAGCGCGGAGACACCCGCCAGCCGCTCCCCCGTCAGGTACTGCGCGAGGTCGACGATGTGCGCGCCCAGGTCGCCGAGCGAGCCCGAGCCGGCCTGCTCCCTGCGCAGCCGCCAGGTCAGCGGGAAGTCCGGGTCGATGAGCCAGTCCTGGAGGTACGTCACACGCACGTGCCGTAGCCTGCCCAGGCGGCCCTCGTCGACCATCCGGCGGGCCAGGGCGGTGGCCGGCACCCGGCGGTAGTTGAAGCCGACCATCGCCACCTGGCCGCGTGCGTACGCCTCTTCGGCGGCGCGTTCCATCGACGCGGCTTCCTCGACGGTGTTGGCGAGGGGCTTCTCGCACAGGACGTGCTTGCCGGCGGCCAGGGCGGCCAGCGCGATCTCGGCGTGGCTGTCGCCGGGGGTGCAGATGTCGACGAGGTCGATGTCGTCCCGTTCGACGAGGGCACGCCAGTCGGTCTCGGTGGACGCCCAGCCGTGCCGGTCGGCCGCCGCCCGAACGGCGTCCCGGTCCCGGCCGCAGATCGCGGCCCGCACCGGGTTCAGCGGCAGGTCGAAGACGCGGCCCGCGGTGCGCCAGCCCTGCGAGTGGGCGGCGCCCATGAAGGCGTAGCCCACCATCCCCACGCGCAGGGGTGGCTTGCCCGCCTCCTCGGTCCCTTCTGACTGCTGCTGCGGCTGTCCCATGTGGGAGTCCTCCTCGTCCTGGTCGGGGTCGCGCACGTGGGGGGTGCGGGGGCGGAACCGGTCACCGGAAGCCGGTGGGCATGTACTGGTCGACGTTGGTCTTGTCGACGACGGCCGAGTAGAGCGTGATCGACGCGGGGATCTCGAACTCGGCCATGCCGCTGATGCCGTTGCCCTGGCCGAGGGCGCGGGCGAGGTCGATCGCGGAGGCGGCCATGGTGGGCGGGTAGAGCACCGTCGCCTTGAGTACGCCGTCGTCCTGCTTGATGGCCTGGAAGGCGGAGAGCGCGCCCGCGCCGCCGACCATCAGGAAGCCGTCGCGCCCGGCCTGCTCGATGGCGCGCAGCGCGCCCACGCCCTGGTCGTCGTCGTGGTTCCACAGCGCGTCGAACTTGGACTGGGCCTGGAGCAGCTGGGCCATCTTGGCCTGGCCGGACTCGACGGTGAAGTCGGCGGCCTGGCGGGCGACCTTCTTGATGTTGGGGTAGTTCTTCAGGGCGTCGTCGAAGCCCTTGGTGCGCTGCTTGGTCAGTTCCAGGTTGTCGAGGCCGGCCAGTTCGATGACGCGGGCGCCCGACTTGCCCTTGAGCTTCTCGCCGATGTAGTGCCCGGCGTTGAGGCCCATGCCGTAGTTGTCGCCGCCGATCCAGCAGCGGTAGGCCTGCGGGGTGTTGAAGATCCGGTCGAGGTTGACGACCGGGATGCCGGCGCGCATCGCCTTCAGCCCGACCTGGGTGAGGGCCTTGCCGTCGGCGGGCAGCACCACCAGGACGTCGACCTTCTTGTTGATGAGGGTCTCGATCTGGCCGATCTGCTGGGCGGTGTCGTTGGAGCCCTCGGTGATCTCCAGGGTGACGTCCGAGTACTTCCCGGCGCGCTCCTTGGCGTTGTCGTTGATGGCGTTGAGCCAGCCGTGGTCGGCCTGCGGTCCGGCGAAGCCGATGGTGACCTTCTTGCCGGGCTTGTCGTCGGCGGCGGGCTGGTCGTTCCCGGCCGGCTCGTCCTTGGAGTCGGAGGGCTCGTTGCTCGTGCAGCCCGTGAGGAGGGCACCGGCGGAGACGGCGGCGGCCCCGAAGAGCAGTCCTCTGCGGCTCGTGATCTCTGTCATGGCGGTGAACCCTTTCCTCAGGTCGTGCTCGCGGTACGGCGCTGGACCAGCACGGCGGCGACGATGATCGCGCCCTTGGCGATCTGCTGGACGTCGCTCTGCAGGTTGTTCAGGGCGAAGATGTTGGTGATCGTGAAGAAGATCAGGACGCCCAGCACGGAGCCGGTGATGGTGCCCCGGCCGCCGGTGAGCAGGGTGCCGCCGATGATCGCGGCGGCGATGGCGTCGAGTTCGTAGAGGTTGCCGTTGGTGTTCTGGCCGGAGCCGGACAGGACGATCAGCAGGAAGGCGGCGATGCCGCAGCACAGCCCGGACAGCAGATAGAGGTAGAGCCGCTGGCGGCGTACGTCGATGCCGGCGAGCCGGGCGGCCTCCGGGTTGCCGCCGACGGCGACGGTGCGGCGGCCGAAGGTGGTGCGGTTGAGCACCAGCCAGCCGATGACCGTCACGGCGGCGAAGACCAGGACCAGGGGCGGGATGCCGAGGATGTAGGCATCGCGTTCGCCGAGGTCGAGGACGGAGGGCACGGTGACGATCTGTGTCTTGCCGTCGGTGATCTGCAGGGCGAGGCCGCGGGCGGAGGCCAGCATGGCGAGGGTGGCGATGAACGGCACCATCGCGCCGTAGGCGATGAGCACCCCGTTGACCAGGCCGCAGCCGACTCCGACGATCAACGCCGTGAAGAGGATGCCGGCGAAGCCGTACTCCTGGGTGGCGACGGTGGTGGCCCACACCGAGGCGAGGGCGACGATCGCGCCGACCGACAGGTCGATGCCGCCGGAGACGATGACGAAGGTCATGCCGACGGTGACGACGCCGACCACGGAGGCCTGGGTGAGGACGAGTTGCAGGTTGCGGGTGTCGAGGAACTCGTCGGGCTTGGTGATGCCGCCGACGAGGATCAGCGCGGCGAGCACGCCGAGCAGCGAGAGGGTGCGGACGTCGGCGCGGGCCAGCAGGCCGCGCCAGGCCGGGGGCTGCGCCTCGGGCACCTTGGCGGTGCTGTCCCGCGGCGGGGAGACGGGCTGCGTCATGACGCCGGGCTTCCTTCCATGACCAGGTCGAGTACGCGGTGTTCGTCGAGTTCGCGCGCGGGTGCCGTGTGGACGACACGGCCCTCGCGCAGCACCAGGACGCGGTCGGCGAGGCCGAGCACCTCGGGCACCTCGCTGGAGACCAGCAGCACGGCGAGGCCTTCGTCGGCCAGCCGGCGGACGACGGCATAGAGCTCGGCGCGGGCGCCGACGTCGACGCCGCGGGTGGGTTCGTCGAGCAGCAGCACCCGGCAGCCGCGCAGCAGCCAGCGGGCCAGGACGGCCTTCTGCTGGTTGCCGCCGGACAGGGTGCGCACGGGCACGGACGGGTTGTCCGGCCTGAGCGACAGCTCGCGCGTCGCGGCCCGGGCGGCACCGAGTTCGGCGCCCCGGTCGATCCAGCCGCCGCGCGAGAAGCGGGACATGGAGGAGACCGACACATTGCGGGTGACGGACTCCAGCATCAGCAGGGCCTGGGCCTTGCGTTCCTCGGGGGCGAGCCCGAGTCCGGCCCGGACGGCGGCCCGTACACTGCCCGACTTCAAGGGCCGTCCGTCGACCAGCACCTGACCTGACGTCGGTTTCCGGGCCCCGTAGACGGTCTCCAGGATCTCGGAGCGGCCCGAGCCGACGAGTCCGGCGAGGCCGACGATCTCGCCCGGCCTGACCTCCAGGTCGAAGGCCTCGAACTCCCCTCGACGGGCCAGCCCTTGAATCTGGAGAACCGATTCACCAGTCGGCGGGGAGACGGGCCGGTCGGGGAAGACGTACTCGACGTTGCGGCCGGTCATCAGCGCGACGACCTCGCGGGTCGGTGTCGACTTCGCCGGAAGCCCGTTCGCGACGGCCCGTCCGTCCTTCAGCACGGTGACCCGGTCGCCGATGCGGCGGATCTCCTCCAGACGGTGCGAGATGTAGACGACGGCGACTCCGGCGGCGGTGAGATCGCCGACGATACGGAAGAGGTTGTCGACCTCGTCCGGGTCGAGGGCGGCGGAGGGCTCGTCCATCACGATGAGCCGCACGTCGTGGGAGAGCGCCCGGGCCATGGACACGATCTGCTGCTGAGCGGCCGACAACTCCCCGACCAGGCGGGCCGGATCGACCTCCGGATGCCCGAGTCGCTTGAGCAGGGCGGTGGTCGAGGCCTTGGCCGCCTTTCCGCGTACGACGAACCCGGCGGCGGTCGGCTCATGGCCCAGGTGGACGTTCTCGGCGACCGACAGATGCTCCACCAGGTCGAGTTCCTGGTAGATGGTGGCGATGCCGAGGCGCATGGCGGCGATCGGCGAGCGGAGCGTGACCTCCTCGTCGCGCCAGCGGATGGTGCCGGTGTCGGGTTGGTGGGCACCGGCCAGGACCTTGATGAGGGTCGACTTGCCGGCGCCGTTCTGGCCGAGCAGGCAGTGCACCTCACCGGCCTGGACGTCGAGGTCGACGCCGTCGAGCGCCCGGACTCCGGGGAACGACTTGGTGATGCCGGACATGCTGAGCAGCGGTGGTTCTGGTGCCATGCGAATTCCCCTTGGCGGGCGTGCGGCCGGTTTCAGGGCGCTTTTCGAACAGGCGTGTTCAGGGCAGGGCAGGGCAGGGCAAAGCGGCGAATGGTGCGGGTGAGCCTGTCGAGCGAGTGCTTACGCAGGTGAGAACAGGTGGTCGCTGATGAGCCGGGCCGCGCCGATGACACCGGCGGCGGGTCCCAACTCGCCCAGGACGATGGGCAGATTGCCGGTCGCCAGCGGCAGCGACTGGCGGTAGACCTGGGTGCGGATCGCGGCGAGCAGCGTGTGACCGAGGCCGGTCACCCCGCCGCCGATCACCACCAGGCCCGGATTGAAGAAGCTGACCAGGCCGGCGATGACCTGGCCGGTGTGATTGCCGCCCTCGCGGATCAGGTCGAGTGCGGTGGCGTCGCCCGCGGCGGCCGCGGCGGCGACATCGACGGCGGTGAGACCGCCGTTCGTCTCCAGCCGCGATGCCAGTTCGGCCGAAAGCCCCTGCTGGGCGGCCTCCGTGGCGTCGCGGGCGAGGGCCGCCCCGCTGAAGTGGGCCTCCAGGCAGCCCCGGTTGCCGCAGGCGCAGGGCCTGCCGTCGGACACGGCCTGGATGTGCCCGATGTCGCCGGCGCTGCCCGTCGTACCGCGGTAGACCTCACCGCCGACGACGATGCCGCAGCCGATACCGGTGCCGATCTTGACGCAGAGGAAGTCGGCGACGGTGCGGGCGACGCCCGCGTGCTGCTCCCCCATCGCCATGAGGTTCACGTCGTTGTCGACCATGACCGGGCAGCCGAGTTCCTGGCTGAGCGCCTCCCGCACGGGGAAGCCGTCCCAGCCGGGCATGATCGGCGGTGCCACCGGGATGCCCTCGGGGAAACGGACCGGGCCCGGGACGCCGATGCCGGCGCCGTCGAACCCCTCCGCGAGCCCGGAGGCCTTCAGTTTCGCGGCCATGGCCAGGACCTGCTCGAAGACCGCGACCGGGCCTTCGCGTACGTCCATGGGCTGGTTGATGTGGCCGAGGGTCTCCAGTTCGGCGTTGGTGACGGCGACGTCGACCGAGGTCGCGCCGATGTCGACGCCGAGGAAGCGCAGACCCGGGTTGAGCCGGATGTTGTGGGAGCGGCGGCCACCGCGCGAGGCGGCGAGTCCGTCGGCCACGACCAGCCCCGTCTCCAGCAGCCGGTCCACCTCCACGGCGAGCTTGGACCGCGAGAGGTCGACCTGGTCGCCCAACTGGGCACGGGAGTTGGGGCCGCCGTCGCGCAACAGCGTGAGCAGTCGGGCCTGGTGGGCGTTTCCGGGTCGTGCGGTCATACGTCTCACGAGCCCCTCCCCGCCTCGATCGGCCTGTGCGCGCCGGTTTTCCGCCACATCAGTGGCTTGCTTTCGGAGGGAACGTAGCAGCGGCTGCCGGAGGTGGGAAGAAGTCGCGCAGGAATTGCCCTCCACTTTTTCCACTCACAGGACAAAGACGAGGGGTGGGAGTTGCCGACAGCCGCTGAAGGTTCTACGAACGCGCCCGGGCGTGGTACGACCGCCGCGTGTGCTCCGTGTGTGCGCGCATCAGTTGGGTCGCCCGCTGTTCGTCCCGGTCGGCGATCGCCGCGATCAGTTCGCGGTGTTCGATCCAGGACTGATGGCCGCGCTGACGGGCCACCGGCGTGTAGTACCAGCGCACACGACGGTCGACCTGGGCGGCGAGTTCGGCGAGGACGGCGTTGCCGGCGAGCTCCATGATCTTGGCGTGGAAGCGGGCGTTCATGCCGACGGCGCCGTCCACGTCGTCGGCCTCGACGGCCTTCTCGCCCTCCGCGCAGAGGGATTCCAGGGCGGTGAGGCCGGCGGTGTCGGCGTTCGCCGCCGCGAGCCGGGCCGCCTCGGCCTCCAGGAGCGTACGGACCGTGAGGAGCTGGTCGGCCTCCTCCTCCGTCGGCTCGTGCACGAACGCGCCCTGGGCGGGCCGCAGATCGACCCACCCCTCGGTGTTGAGCCGCTGCAACGCCTCGCGCACCGGCTGCCGGGAGACCCCCAGATGCCCGGCGAGTTCGCTCTCGACGAGGTGCTGGCCGGGCTGGAGGGCCCGGGTGGTGATGAGTTCGAGGAGTGCCTCGTAGACGCGGTCACGCAGCGGACCCGGGCGTTCCAGCTTGGGTACCGCCCCCTGGGGCAGGCCTGTCGACAGCATCGCGGTCCCCCTCCTCGGCAGGGCCGTGCACAGCGCGGCGGCTACCGTGTCGCCGCAGAGTCAGTATCGATTGTCTTTCGTCTACAGTCTACGGCGCACAAAGGCCAGGGTTTCGGGCAGTTGGCCGCGTCACACCATGGCGGCCGAGGGCTCAGGGGCAGCGCACGACCTGTCCCGCGTACGACAGGTTCCCGCCGAAGCCGAAGAGCAGGACCGGGTCGCCGGTGGAGACCGCGCCCTGTTCGACGAGCTTGGAGAAGGCGAGCGGGATGCTCGCGGCGGAGGTGTTCCCGGACTCGGTGACATCGCGCGCGACGACGGCGTTCACGGCACCGATCTTCTCGGCGAGGGGCTCGATGATGCGCAGGTTCGCCTGGTGCAGCACGACCCCGGCGAGGTCCGCCGGCTCCAGCCCGGCCCGCTCGCACGCCCGGCGCGCGATGGGCGGCAACTGCGTGGTCGCCCAGCGGTAGACACTCTGCCCTTCCTGGGCGAAACGGGACGGCGTGCCCTCGATCCGCACCGCGTTTCCCATCTCGGGCACCGAACCCCACAGCACCGGCCCGATGCCGGACTCCTCGGCGGCCTCGACCACCGCGGCCCCGGCCCCGTCCCCGACGAGCACGCAGGTGCTGCGGTCGCTCCAGTCGGTCACCTCGGACATCTTGTCGGCCCCGATGACCAGCGCACGGCTCGCGCCCCCCGCGCGAACGGCGTGGTCGGCGGTGGCCAGGGCGTGGGTGAAACCGGCGCACACCACGTTGAGGTCCATCGTGGCCGGCTGCGGCATCCCGAGGCGGGCCGCGACCCGGGCGGCCATGTTGGGCGAGCGGTCGACGGCGGTGGAGGTCGCGACCAGCACCAGGTCGATGTCGGCGGGGGCGAGGCCGGCTGCCGCGAGGGCCTTGGCGGCGGCGTGGGCGGCCAGCTCGTCGACCGGTTCGTCGGGCCCGGCGATGTGGCGGGTGCGGATGCCCACCCGGCTCCTGATCCACTCGTCACTGGTGTCCACCAAGCCCGCCAGGTCCTCGTTGGTGAGCACCTTGGCGGGCTGGTAGTGGCCGACGGCGGCGATGCGCGAGCCGTTCATGTGGGTGGGTCCCCCTCGTTGCCTTGGGTAGCGGGACCCACCAGTCTGATCAGTGACTCACGGGTACGACGGCAGCCAAGGCAACAGGAAACGAGCGCCAGGCTTGTCAGCTTCGGTCAGGACCGCGGACGCCCGGGCACCTGTCGCACGCCGGAACCCGGTCCCACCGCGGTCCTCACCCGGTGAACAGCTGCGTCGCCTTCCGGACGAGCTCGTACAGCCCGTAGGCGAGCGGTACACCCACCCACACCCAGGCGAAGGCGATCAGCCACCGCCGGTCCGGGCTAGGCGGACTCTGACTGCTGCTGCTGGACACGATCGGCCTCCTTCGACTGCGGGACGTGATGGCGGGGGTCGACGGGCCGGACGAGTTCGTTGGCGACGAAGCCGACGACCAGCAGGCCGATCATGATGACGAACGACAGCCCGTACAGGGACGCGCCGTGCCGGCCCGCCTCCTCCTGCCGGTCGGCGATCCAGTTCACGATGAGCGGGCCGAGCACACCGGCCAGGGACCAGGCGGTGAGCAGCCGCCCGTGGATGGCGCCGACCTGGTACGTGCCGAACAGGTCCTTCAGATACGCCGGGATCGTCGCGAAACCGCCGCCGTAGAAGGAGAGGATGACCAGCGCGCACAGGATGAACAGCGGCTTGGAGGTGTCGCCGAACAGGGCGATGAGCGCGTACATCAGCGCGCCGACGCCCAGGTAGACGCGGTAGATGTTCTTGCGGCCGATCAGGTCGGACGTCGACGACCAGCCGATGCGGCCCGCCATGTTCGCCGCCGACAGCAGGGCGACGAAGCCGGCGGCGGCCGTCACGGACACCGGTGTGGAGGTGTCCGCGAAGAAGTCCGTGATCATCGGGGCGGCCTTCTCCAGGATGCCGATGCCGGCGGTGACGTTCATGCAGAGCACGAGCCACAGGCACCAGAACTGCGGGGTGCGGATGGCCTGGTTCGCCGAGACCTGCGGGCCGGTGGGGGCTTGTCGCGCAGTTCCCCGCGCCCCTGGGGCACTGCTCGGAACCCGGACCAGGAGCACACCCAGCAGCATGAAGACGGCGTACGCCAGGCCGTGCACCAGGAACGCCAGCGCGATGGCGCCACTGTCGGACCCAAAGGACTCCAGCATCTGCGCCGACCACGGCGAGGCGATGAGCGCACCGCCGCCGAAGCCCATGATGGCGATGCCGGTGGCCATGCCGGGCCGGTCCGGGAACCACTTGATCAGTGTGGAGACGGGCGAGATGTAGCCGATGCCCAGGCCGATGCCGCCGACGAAGCCGTAGCCGAACACGATCAGCCAGTACTGCTCCAGGGACGCGCCCAGCGCGGAGAGCAGGAAGCCGGAGGAGAAGCAGACCAGGGCGACGGTCATCGCCCAGCGGGGGCCGTTGCGTTCCACGAGCGTGCCGCCGAACGCGGCGGACAGGCCCAGCATGACGATGCCCAACTGGAAGGGCAGCGCGCTCTGTGTGCCGCTGAGGCCGAGCGCGGACTCGAGGGGCGGCTTGAACACGCTCCAGGCGTAGGCCTGGCCGATGGAGAGATGCACGGAAAGAGCGGCGGGCGGAACGAGCCAGCGGCTCCAGCCCGGGGGCGCGACTGGGGGACTCATGAATCCCGGACGGTAGGCAGTCGCACGGGAGTTGAAAAGGCGGCGCGTCGACCGTATGCGGTGAGCGGTATTCAGAATGCGCCGAACGGTCGCCGCGCGGACCCTTGCCGCCCCAACCTCCATACTGTAGACAATATTTCGTCGACACAAGCCGCACGGCAGTTCCTGAGCGGTCGTACGGCAGTCACACCTCCGCGGTATCCCTCAAACCGAACGGAGTGTTCCCGTGAAAGTCGCAGTTCTCGGCGCCGGTGCCATCGGCGCCTATGTCGGCGCCGCGCTCCACCGCGCGGGTGCCGATGTGCATCTCATCGCCCGTGGACCGCATCTGGCGGCCATGAGGCAGCACGGAGTCCGGGTGCGCAGCCCGCGGGGCGATTTCACCGCGCACCCCCACGCGACCGACGACCCGGCCGAGGTCGGCCCGGTCGACTACGTCTTCCTGGGCCTGAAGGCCAACGGATACGCGGCGTGCGGGCCGCTGATCGAGCCGTTGCTGCACGGGACGACGGCGGTCGTCGCGGCGCAGAACGGCATCCCCTGGTGGTACTTCCACCGGCACGGCGGCCCGTACGACGGCCACCGCGTCGAGAGCGTGGACCCGGACGGCGCGGTCAGTGCGGTACTCGCGCCCGAACGGGCCATCGGGTGTGTCGTCTACGCGGCGACCGAGCTCGAAGGACCGGGCGTCGTACGGCACTTGGAGGGCACGCGGTTCTCGATCGGCGAGCCCGACCGCAGCCTCTCGGCACGCTGTCTCGCCTTCAGTGACGCGATGCGGGCGGGCGGGCTCAAGTGCCCGGTGGAGCCCGGCCTGCGGGACGACATCTGGGTCAAGCTGCTCGGCAACATCTCCTTCAACCCGATCAGCGCGCTGGCCCGCGCGACCATGCGGCAGATGTGTCTGCACGGCGGCACCCGCCGGGTCATCGAGATCATGATGACCGAGACGCTCGCGGTCGCTCAGGCCCTCGGCTGCGAGGTCGGCGTCTCCATCGAGCGCCGGCTCGCGGGCGCCGAGCGGGTCGGCGACCACCGCACCTCCACGCTCCAGGACCTGGAGCGCGGCAAGCCGCTCGAACTCGACGTACTCCTCGCGGCGGTCGTCGAGCTGGCGGAGATCACCGGCGTGGAGGTGCCCACCCTGCGCACCGTGCACGCCATCTCGGACCTGCTCGCGCTGAGGAGCGCCGCATGAGGAGCCTCGTATGAGGAAACGGCAACCGAAGACCTACACCCGGCTGACTCACCCGCTCGTACGGGACTCCCGCGACGAGCCGTTCCGGCAGGCGAGCTGGGAGGAGGCCCTGGACCGGGCCGCCCGGGGCATCGCCGGCAACCGCGGCGCCTTCGGGATGTTCAGCTGCGCCCGCGCCACCAACGAGATGAACTACGTGGCGCAGAAGTTCGCCCGGGTCGTCATGGGCACCAACAACGTCGACTCCTGCAACCGCACCTGCCACGCCCCGAGCGTGGCCGGCCTGTCGGCGGCGTTCGGCTCGGGCGGCGGGACGTCGTCGTACGAGGAGATCGAGCACACGGACCTCGTCGTGATGTGGGGCTCCAACGCCCGCTTCGCGCACCCGATCTTCTTCCAGCACGTGCTGAAGGGGATCAGGAACGGCGCGCGGATGTACGCGGTCGATCCGCGCCGGACCTCGACCGCCGAGTGGGCGGAGAGCTGGCTCGGTCTCAACGTCGGCACCGACATCCCGATGGCGCACGCGATCGGCCGCGAGATCATCCACGCGGGCCTCGCCAACGAGGCGTTCGTCGAGCGGGCGACCACCGGCTTCGAGGAGTACAGGGCGCTGGTCGAGCCCTGGACGCTGTCGCTCGCCGAGAAGGTGACGGGCGTACCGGCCGCCGCCGTCCGCGAGCTGGCGCACGCCTACGCCCGTGCCGAGCGCGCCCAGCTCTGCTGGACCCTCGGCATCACCGAGCACCACAACGGCACCGACAACGTCCGCGCGCTGATCAACCTGTCCCTGCTCACCGGCCATGTCGGCCGCTACGGCTCGGGCCTGCAACCCCTGCGCGGGCAGAACAACGTGCAGGGCGGCGGCGACATGGGCGCGATCCCCAACCGGCTGCCGGGCTTCCAGGACATCCTCGACCCGGACACCCGGCTGAAGTTCGAGTCGGCCTGGGACACCGTCATCCAGCCGCACTACGGCCTGAACCTCACGGAGATGTTCGAGGCGATGGAGGACGGCAGCCTCAAGGCCGTCTACTGCATCGGCGAGAACCCGGCCCAGTCGGAGGCCGACAGCGAGCAGGCCGTACGGCGCCTCCAGGCCCTGGACTTCCTCGTCGTGCAGGACATCTTCCTCACGAAGACGGCCGAACTCGCGGATGTCGTCCTGCCGGCCACCGCCGGCTGGGCGGAGACCGAGGGCACGACCACCAACAGCGAGCGGCGGGTGCAGCGCGTCCGCAGGGCCGTCACCCCGCCCGGCGAGGCGCGCGAGGACATCGACATCCTCTGCGACCTCGCGGCCCGCCTCGGCCACGACTGGAAGTACGCCGACGCCGAGACCGTGTGGAACGAGCTGAGGTCCATCTCGCCCGACCACCACGGCATGACGTACGAGCGTCTGGAGGAGCACCAGGGCATCCAGTGGCCGTGCCCCAGCACGGACCGGCTCGAACCGAGCTATCTGCACGGCCGGTTGTGGGAGCCCGAGCCCTCGGCACGTGGCCGGCTAGCCCCCTTCGGGATCGTGCAGCACGACCCGCCCGTGGACCTCACCGACGAGCGGTACCCGATCCGGCTGACCACCGGGCGGCGGCTCGACTCGTACAACACCGGTGTGCAGAGCGGCGGTTACGCCTCGCCGCTGCGGCGCGGCGAGTTCATCGAGCTGTGCCCGGAGGACGCTGAGCGCTACGGGGTCGTGGTCGGTGAGCAGGTCCAGGTCACCTCACGGCGCGGGTCGGTGACCGCGCCCGTGTGGGTGGACACCGCGCTGCGGCCCGGGCTCGCCTTCATGACCATGCACTTCCCGGACGAGGTGGACACCAACGCGCTGACGATCGAGGCGAACTGCCCGATCGCGGGGACGGCGGAGTTCAAGGCGTCGGCGATCCGGATCGAGAAGCTGCCCATCGCGACCATCGTGGGGTGACGCACTGTGGACCTGCACTTCGGTGACAGCAAGCCGACGGACGAGGAGCGGGCGGCCGTCGACGCCCTGCTCGGGCCTCCGGAGTCCTCCTGGGAGGGCGCCGATCGCTCCGACGCCGATCTCAGGTGGGCCCGGGGCGGGCGCGCGGCCCGGGACCGCCGCGACCTGCTGTTGCCGGGGCTGCACGCGGTCAACGACCGGATCGGCTGGATCAGCGACGGCGCCCTCGACTACCTGTGCCGACGGCTGACGGTACCGCCGGCGGAGGCGTACGGGGTCGCCACCTTCTACGCCATGTTCTCGGTCAAGCCCCGTCCGGCGACCGTGCTCCATGTCTGCACGGACCTGGCGTGCGCGGCGGTCGGGGCGCCGGAGCTGTGCGCCGGGATCGAGGCCCGACTCGGCCTCGGCAGCGGTGTCGCGGTGGAGCGCAGCCCGTGTCTGGGCCTGTGCGAACGGGCCCCGGCGGCGCTCGCGATCAGGGCCGGGGATCCTGTGCGTACGGCGGTGTCGGCGCCGGCGACCGTCGAACAGGCCGTCCTCGCCGCGAGTGCGCCCGACTCGGCGCCGGAGGAGCCGCCCGCGCCCCTGGCGGTCCCCCAGGCCGGGCAGGACGGGCTGATGCTGCTCCAGCGCGTCGGCGTGGTCGACCCGGCCTCCCTCGACGACTACCGCGCCCACGGCGGCTACACCGCTCTGCGCCGGGCCTTCGAGCTGGGCCCGGCCGGGGTGATCCGCGAGGTCACCGACTCGGGTCTGGTCGGGCGCGGCGGTGCCGCCTTCCCCACGGGCCGCAAGTGGCAGGCCACGGCGTCCCAGCCCGATCATCCGCACTACCTCGTCTGCAACGCCGACGAGTCCGAGCCGGGCACCTTCAAGGACCGGGTGCTCATGGAGGGCGACCCGTACGCGCTGGTCGAGGCGATGACGATCGCCGCGTACGCGACCGGCGCCCACCGGGGCTATCTCTATCTGCGCGGCGAGTACCCGCGCGCGCTGCACCGGCTGGAGCACGCGATCGCGCAGGCACGCGCCCGTGGGCTGCTCGGTGACGACATCCTCGGCCAGGGCTACGCCTTCGACCTCGAGATCCGGCGCGGCGCGGGCGCCTACATCTGCGGTGAGGAGACGGCCCTGTTCAACTCCATCGAGGGCTACCGGGGCGAGCCCCGTTCGAAGCCGCCGTTCCCGGTGGAGAAGGGCCTGTTCGGCAAGCCGACGGTGGAGAACAACGTCGAGACGCTGGTCAACGTCCTGCCGATCCTCACGATGGGCGCCCCGGCCTACGCGGCGATCGGCACGGACCGGTCCACCGGACCGAAGCTGTACTGCGTCTCGGGGAGTGTGGAGCGGCCCGGTGTCTACGAGCTGCCGTTCGGCGCGACGCTGGGCGATCTGCTCGCGCTCGCCGGGGTGCGGGAGGGGCTGCGGGCGGTACTGCTCGGCGGGGCGGCGGGCGGTTTCGTCCGGGCCGACGAGCTCGGCATCCCGCTCACCTTCGAGGGGACGCGGGAGGCGGGCACGACGCTCGGCTCGGGGGTCGTGATGGCCTTCGACGACAGCGTGCCCCTGCCCCGGCTGCTGCTGCGCATCGCCGAGTTCTTCCGGGACGAGTCGTGCGGGCAGTGCGTGCCGTGCCGGGTCGGGACCGTGCGGCAGGAGGAGGCGCTGCACCGGATCGTGGAGCGCACCGGCGCCGACGCCGCCGGGGACATCGCCCTGCTGCGGGAGGTGGGCCGCGCGATGCGGGACGCCTCGATCTGCGGTCTCGGGCAGACCGCGTGGAACGCCGTGGAATCCGCCATCGACCGTCTGGGGGCGTACGAATGACCGTCACACCGCTGGGGATCCCGCGCCGTCTGCTGGAGTTCACGCTCGACGGGGAGCCGGTGCGGGCGCCCGAGGGCTCGACGATCCTCGACGCCTGCCGGGCCGCCGGGAAGGACGTCCCGACCCTGTGCGAGGGCGACACGCTCCGGCCCAAGAACGCCTGCCGCGTCTGCGTCGTCGAGGTCGAGGGGGCCAGGACCCTCGTCCCGGCCTGCTCCCGCAAGGCCGAGCCCGGCATGGAGGTGCGCACCGACACCGAACGGGCACGGCACAGCCGGAAGATCGTCCTCGAACTGCTCGCGTCCTCCGTGGACCTGTCGACGACCCCGAAGGTCGCCGAGTGGCTCAAGGAGTACGAGGCGAAGCCGGACCGCTTCGGCCCGGACGCGGCCCGGCTCAACGAGGAACCGAAGGTCGACAACGACCTGTATGTACGTGACTACGATAAATGCATCCTTTGCTACAAATGCGTGGACGCCTGCGGCGACCAGTGGCAGAACACCTTCGCGATCTCGGTCGCCGGGCGCGGTTTCGACGCCCGGATCGCCGTGGAGCACGACGCGCCGCTGACCGACTCGGCGTGCGTGTACTGCGGGAACTGCATCGAGGTGTGTCCCACGGGCGCGCTGTCCTTCAAGTCCGAGTTCGACATGCGCGCGGCCGGCACGTGGGACGAGTCGCGGCAGACGGAGACGACCACGGTGTGCGCGTACTGCGGAGTGGGCTGCAACCTGACACTGCACGTGCAGGACAATGAGATCGTGAAGGTCACCTCGCCGCACGACAACCCGGTGACCCACGGCAATCTCTGCATCAAGGGCCGCTTCGGCTACCAGCACGTACAGAACCGGGGCTGATCAGGACATGGGACGAGTCACGGAACGACGCAAGGTGCTCCGCATCAGGGACGGGGCGGTCTCCAGCCGCCCGGACACGCTCGTCGCGGAGGAACCCCTGGAGATCCGGCTCAACGGCAAGCCTCTGGCGATCACCATGCGCACCCCGGGCGACGACTTCGCCCTGGCCGCGGGCTTCCTGGTGAGCGAGGGGGTGCTGGGCGGGCAGGACGACCTCCAGAACATCGTCTACTGCGCCGGGGCGACGGTCGACGGCTCGAACACGTACAACATCGTCGACGTCAAGACGGCCCCGGACGTGGTGATCCCCGACATCACGCTGGAGCGGAACGTCTACACCACCTCCTCCTGCGGCCTGTGCGGCAAGGCGTCGCTGGACGCGGTGCGCACCACGGCGCGGTGGCCCATAGCCGACACTCCCCCGGTCCGGGTCACCCCGGAGCTGCTCGCGAGCCTGCCCGACCGGCTGCGCGCGGCCCAGCGGGTCTTCGACCGGACCGGGGGCCTGCACGCGGCCGCCCTGTTCACGGAGGACGGCGAGCTGCTGGACGTCCGGGAGGACGTGGGCCGGCACAACGCGGTCGACAAGCTGGTCGGCCGCGCCCTGCAGAACGGGGATCTGCCGCTGTCGCGGACGATCCTGCTCGTCTCGGGCCGGGCCTCCTTCGAGCTGGCGCAGAAGGCCGTGATGGCCGGCCTGCCGGTCCTGGCCGCGGTGTCGGCGCCGTCGTCACTGGCGGTGGATCTGGCCTGCGAGACGGGCCTGACGCTGGTGGGCTTTCTGCGGGGCAGCTCCATGAACGTGTACGCGGGTGAGGACCGGATCGCTCTGCGGGCGGCGGCCGCCCAGGGCTGAACAGGTTCCTCCGCGACACGGCGGCGGGGCCCCGACCGGCGGGGAGCGCCCCCTGCGCCGCAGGGGCCCCGTCTCGAATGCGTCGTCCCGGCCTCGGTCCGCGGCTTCAGCCGTCCGTGCCGGATATCCGTCGCAGCATCCCGGTGAACTGCTCGCGTTCGGCCGCCGACAGCGGGGCGAGCAGCTCGTCGTTGGCGGTCCGGGCCGCCTTCTCGCAGCGCTTGAGCAGCCGGGCGCCCCGTGGGGTGAGGGACACCGCGTTCTTGCGGCGGTCCCTCGGGTCCGGCTCGCGCACCACCAGGTCCGCCGACTGGAGGTCGTCGAGGATGCCGACCAGGTCCTTGGGGTCGAGCCGGATCCCGCGGCCGAGGTCGGCCTGGGCGACGGGGCCGAGGTCACGGACGGCGGACAGCACCACGTGATGCCACATCCTCATGTCCTCCTCGGCCAGCGCCTCGGCCACCAGGGTCCGGCCGCGGGCGGCGGCGCGGCCGAGCAGCCAGCTGGGCAGGGAGCGGATCGCGGGCAGAGGGGCTTCCGACATGGCCGCAGCCTAACCAAGAAATCGTTGGTCCTTCCTATGATCGTCCTATACCGTTGGGCCTCCCAACGACTTCATTGGGATGACCAACGACCCCGGAGGTGCGATGCGCCGCGTCCGCTACGAATCCCGAGGCGGCCCCCTGTTCGTGGAGGAGACCCCGGTCCCCGAGCCCGGCCCCGGAGAACTGCTCGTACGCGCACAGGCGATCGGCGTCACGCTCCCGGTCGTACGCAAGGTCACCGAGGCGGCCGAGCCGGGCCCGCTCGGCGGCGAGATCGCCGGGGAGGTGACGGCCGTAGGCGAGGGCGTCACGCGCTTCGGCACCGGCGACCGGGTGACGGGGCTCTGCTTCGGCCACGGCTACGCCGACTTCGCCCTCCTGCACGAGGCCATGGCCTCCCCTGTCCCGGCCGGTGCCCGCGCCGTCGACGCGGTCGCCCTGGTCCGCAGCGGCCTGGTCGCCCTCGGCGCCCTGGAGGCGGCGCGGCCCGAGCCCGGCGAGGCGGCCCTGGTCACGGCGGCGGCGAGCGGTGTCGGCCATCTGGCCGTGCAACTGGCCAGGACGCGGGGCGCCGGACGGGTCGTGGGGGCGGTCTCCGACCCGGCGAAGGCCGGCTTCGTCCGCGGCCTGGGCGCCGACCACGTCGTCACGTACGACGACGACAGTTGGGGCGCGCCCGCCGACTACGCCCTGGACGCGGTCGGCGGCGCACTGCTCACCCGGGTCCTCGCCGCACTCGCCCCGGAGGGACGGCTGGTGGCCTACAGCTCGGGCGGCGGGACCGTCCAGGCGTACGACCTGCTGGTGGGCGCCAAGTCGGTGATCGGGTTCCAGATGGCCCGTATCGCCCGCGGGAAACCGGAGTTGTACGAGCGGTGGCGCGAAGAGCTGTGGCGGCTGTTCGCGGCGGGAGAGCTCAAGCCCGTGGTCCACGGGGAGTTCGCCCTGGCGGACGCCGCGAAGGCACACGGGGAGATCGAGGCGCGGGCCAACCACGGAAAGGTCGTCCTGATCCCCTGACGCACGCTTCTTGTGGGGGGTCTGTGAGTCCAAGTACCGTCTGTGGCTCCACACATGGGACGTGGGATGTCCGGTTGTCCGCATCTGCCGCCCGGATGCCGTTCCCATGCCTCGGTGGTCCAGCCGACAGACGCATGAAGGGCAGGTCGCACCATGCCGTCAAGTCTTCGCGCACGTCTGAGATCCACCCTGACAACCGTTCTCGCCGCCGCGGCACTGCTCGCGCCGGCCCTCCCCGCCCAGGCCCGACCGGCCACGGCCTTACCGGAGTTCGACCAGCAGGTCCTCTTCAAGGCCTCCCAGGACCCCGGCTACGCCTGTTTCCGCATCCCGGCGATCGTACGGACCACGGCCGGCACACTGCTCGCCTTCGCCGAGGGCCGCGTCCTCAACTGCGGTGACGCGGCCGACATCGACATCGTCCTCAAGCGCTCCACCGACGGCGGGCGCACCTGGGGACCGCTCCAGGTCGTCACCGAGGGCGCCGGCGACACGCACGGCAACCCGGCGCCCCTCGTGGACCGCGGGACCGGCCGGATCCTGCTGGCCGAGACGTACAACACCGGCCGTACGGACGCCGGGAACTGCACCGTCCCCTGCGACCGCACCCCGCATCTGCAGCACAGCGACGACGACGGCAGGACCTGGTCGAAGCCGCGCGACCTGAGCGATCAGATCCTGCCCGCGCACTGGAACTCCTGGTACGCCACCGGGCCCGTGCACGGCATCCAGCTCACCCGCGGCAAGCACGCCGGGCGGCTGGTGTTCGGCGTCAACACCGAGACGTGGGACGGCAGCCGGGTCACCGCGAACCACGCCGCGCTCATCGTCAGCGACGACGGCGGCGACCGCTGGCGGGTCGGCGCCACGGACTCCTGGCCCATAGCCCAGGACGGCACGTTCCGGCAGAAGCCGTCCGAGGTGACGCTCACCGAACGCACCGACGGCGCCGTCCTCGTCAGCGGCAGGGAACAGGACGGCACCGATCTGGGCCACCGTGCCCAGACCCTCAGCCGGGACGGCGGCGACAGCTTCGCCACGCCCTTCCGCGACCTCCCGGACCTCTACACCCCGCAGGTCCAGGGCGCGACCGTGCGCCTGGGCAATCGCCTCCTGCTGTCCGCTCCGGCCGACCCCGACCGCCGCCGCACGATGATGGTCCGCTCCTCCTACGACGGCGGCCGCACCTGGGACACCGTGGACCGGGGCACGGTCGTCACCACCGACTGGTCCGGCTACTCCGACATGGCTGCGGTCGACGGCACGACGGTGGGCCTGCTGTACGAAGGCGGCGCGGTCGACGCCCGCGACGAGATCCGCTTCGCCCGCTTCACCGAGGACTGGCTGAAACCGCGCCGGGGCCCCGACCCGACCACCCGTGACGCCGCGTCGGCCGCGACGCCCGCAGCCGTGCTCGGCGGTGCGGGCCGGACCACCGGCGTCCGCGGCGGTGCGCTGTCCTTCGACGGCACCGACGACGCCGTACGGCTGCCGTACCGGTCCCGGCTCCCGCTCGGCGAAGGCGACTTCACCGCGTCGTTGTTCTTCCGCTACACGGCCACGACCGGCGAACAGCCCTTCCTGTGGATGGGCGGCATCGGCAGCACCCAGCCGCAGATCTGGCTGCGCGGGGAGCCGGCGAGCGACCGGGTCCGGGGGCTCATCACCACCCGGTCGGGCGCCTCGACCGTCAGGTCGGCCTCGGTGTGGACCGACGGCGCTCACAACGACGGACGCTGGCACCATCTGGCGCTGCGCCGGGGTGGAGGCGAGCTGACGCTCTTCCTCGACGGCACACCGCTCACCACGGCGGACGTGCCGGGCTCGGTGAGCCGTAACTCCCCGTTCGGTGTGCACATCGGCCAGCGGATGGACAGCAGGGCGTTCCTCAGCGGGGCGATCGACGACGTCCGCGTCTGGAACCGGGCGCTGTCCGACCGGGAGTTGGCGTCCGGTGCTTCGGGAGCGGCCGCCGAGGGCACCGTCCTGTGGCTGCCCATGGACCAGGTGAGCGACAGCAACTAACGTCACGGAGCGTGCCCGACGACGCAGACGCAGCACGAGCACGACAGCGCACGGGAACCGGGATCGGCCTGCTGCTGGTCCTGGTTCTCGGTGCCGCGCTGCTCGTCGCCCTGCCGGAGGACGAGAGTCCGGACGACGACGGTGCCTGCCGGGCGCGGACGGTGGACTCCTGGCAGGCGGACGACGGCCTCACCGCCGAGTTCGCCCGCTACGGCGACGACGCGAGCCGCACCGACGACTGGACCGGCGGCGACGGCACGCACTCGCTGCGGCTGCCCGACGGCCGGGTGCTGTGGCTGTTCTCCGACACCTTCCTGGGCCGGGTGTACGGCCCGCCCAACCCGGCCGGCGAGTCCTACGCCTGGCGGGACACGGCCGCGCCGCTGGTGCGCAACTCGGCCGTGCTGATGCGCGAGGGCCGGCTGGAGAGCACCCTCCCCGCCCCGCTCTTCGCCGACCCGGCGCCGAACCAGTGGCGCTGGCCGGTCGCCGCCCGCGTCGAGCCCCGCTCCCCCGGCTCCTCCGAGCAGGTGGTCCGGGTGCTGCTGTGGGTGCGCACGGCCGGCCAGGCCCCGTGGATCTACGGCGTGCCCACCGCGACCGAGGTCGCCACCCTGTCGCTGCCCGATCTGCGCCTGGAGTCGATCGTCAAGGTGCTCGACCAGCAGTTGGTCCCCGACCCGTCCCGGCGTGTGCTGTTCGGCACGACGCTGGTCGAGGAGGACGGCTGGACGTACGTCTTCGGCGGCGACGACGGCCAGGCCGCCTCCCGCCCGGCCTCGCACGCCTACGTGGCGCGCGTACGGGAGGGCAGGCTCGGGGATCCGGCGGCCTGGCGGTACTGGAACGGCTCGGCGTGGGCGGCCGCCGCCCGCCCCCGGCCGGTGCTCGGGGACGGGCAGCGCAGGGGCGTCGGCAGCGCGTTCTCGGTCGTCCGGGACGGCGGCACGTACGTGCTGTTCACGATGGCCACGGGCACGAAGGGCCTGACCACCGTGGCCTCGTACTGGGCGTGCTCCCCGGCCGGGCCCTGGCACGGGCCGGCGAAGGAGTTCAGCCCGTCGCTGCCGCAGGGCCAGGTGGCCGCCTACAACCCGCAGGTCCATCCGGTGCTGAGCGGCGACGGACGGCTCGTCCTGAGCTACGACGTCAACTGGCTGGAGACGACCGGCGCGGCGGCCCAGCTCAGCCGGAACGTGTCCCTGTACCGACCGCGGTTCGTGGCTCTGCGGCTGGCTCCGGCGGAGTGACCTCCGCGCGCGGGTCGTGCGAGCGGCGCTTGGCGATCACCGCGCACACCATGAGCTGCATCTGGTGGAAGAGCATCAGCGGCAGCACGGCCAGCGAGGCGTGCGCGCCGAACAGGACGCTCGCCATGGGCAGTCCGGAGGCCAGGGACTTCTTCGAGCCGGCGAACTGCAGGGTGATCCGGTCCTCCCGGCTGAAGCCCAGCCCCTTGCCGCCGTACCAGGTCAGCAGCAGCATCACGGCGAGGATCACGGCCTCGACGACGAGCAGCCCACCCAGCCGGGCGGGGCTGACCTGGTGCCAGATGCCCTGCACCATGCCCTGGCTGAACGCGGTGTAGACGACGAGCAGGATCGAACCGCGGTCCACGAGGCCCAGGATCTTCTTGTGGCGGGTGACGAAGCCACCGATCCAGCGGCGCAGCAACTGTCCGGCGAGGAACGGCACGAGCAGTTGCAGCACGATCTTCAGCAGCGAGTCGGCGGAGAAGCCGCCGCCGCTGCCGCCGAGCAGCGAGGCCGCGAGCAGCGGGGTGGCGACGATGCCGATCAGGGAGGAGAAGGAGCCCGCGCAGATCGCGGCGGGCACGTTGCCGCGGGCCATCGAGGTGAAGGCGATCGACGACTGGACGGTCGACGGGACGAGCGTGAGGAAGAGCAGACCCTGGTAGAGCGGGTCCGTGAGGATCACCGGCACCAGCCCGCGGGCCGCGAGGCCGAGCAGCGGGAAGACGACGAAGGTGGCGGCCAGGACCGTGATGTGGAGCCGCCAGTGCCGCAGGCCGTCCAGCGCCTCACGGGTGGAGAGCCGGGCGCCGTAGAGGAAGAACAGGAAGGCGATCGCCGCCGTGGAGGCCCCGGACGCCACATCGGCGGCCGACCCGCGGGCCGGGAACAGTGCGGCCACTCCCACGGTCGCCAGCAGGAGAAGGATGTACGGGTCGATCGGCATCCGGCGCGGCCGGCGCAGGCGTTTCACGGTGCTCCACTTGCTCGGTACGTACAGGCGATACAGGGCCGGGGAGGCCCCCTCCCATCCTGCTCCTCGGCCCGGCGATCGGGAATCCCGTATACCGCTCTGACTGTCATCGCGCTCCGCGATAACCTCGCGATAACCTGGGGGCCATGTACGACCCCTCCCATCTGCGCACCTTCCTGTCGGTGGCGCAGACGCTGAGCTTCACGCAGGCCGCGCGGCGACTCGGGCTGCGGCAGTCGACGGTCAGCCAGCACGTGCGGCGGCTGGAGGACGCCACGGGGCGGACGCTGTTCACCCGGGACACGCACTCGGTGGAGCTGACCGAGGACGGCGAGGCCATGCTCGGCTTCGCGCGCCGGATCCTGGAGGTGCACGAGCAGGCGACGGCGTTCTTCACGGGCACCCGGCTGCGGGGCCGGCTGCGCTTCGGCGCCTCCGAGGACTTCGTGCTGACCCGGCTGCCCGAGATCCTCGAGGGCTTCCGGCACGACCACCCGGAGGTCGACCTGGAGCTCACGGTCGAGCTGTCGGGCACGCTGCACGAACACCTGGCGGCCGGGAAGCTGGACCTCGTGCTGGCCAAGCGGCGCCCCGAGGACCCGCGCGGCGAGCTGGTCCGGCACGACAGGCTGGTGTGGATCGGCGCGGAACGCCTCCGGCTCGACCCGGACCGCCCGGTGCCGCTGATCGTCTACCCGCCGCCGGGCATCACCCGCGCGCTCGCCCTGGAGGCGCTGGAGCGGCAGGGCCGCGACTGGCGTGTGGTGTGCACGAGCGGCAGCCTCAACGGCCTCGTCGCGGCGGCCCGCGCGGGCCTCGGCGTGATGGCCCACTCCCGTGGCCTCATCCCGCCGGGCCTGGTCCGGGTACCGGACCGGGCGGGTCTGCCGGAACTGGGGCAGGTCGATTTCGTGGTGGTCCACGGCCGGCGCCGCCCCTCCGCACCGGGCGCGGCGGACGCCCTGGCGGCGGCGATCCTGGCGAGCGGGGACCGGCTGCACCGCAGCTCACGCAAGGACCTGTGACAACCGGAGTGACGGAATCCGCCGCTGCCGCGCTGACAGAAGAGACCCCTCTCAGGTCGCTCCGCACCGCGCCTGGAGTCGTACAGATTCGGTGGAGATTGCGCCACCGAAACTTACTCAACCGTCAGTAATCTGTCCGACCCTTCCCCATGTGAGCGCTTTTTCCCTTGCTGACCAGCGCCGATGAGAGCGCTGCTCACCTTCGACCCCCCTCCCGCACCCTGGCCCGGTGGGGTAGCTTTCACGGCGCTGTGCGGAGCGTCACTCAACAGAAGCGCTGAGGAGCGGGGAGCGGGGTTTGCGCGAGTTCACCAACCCTCCGTTGGCGTTGGCACCTCCGGTGGGCGGTCTGGCCGACGTGGTCTTCGAGCATGCCCAGGATGACCCGCTGTACATCGCCCTGGGCCGCAAGGACGACGCGGGGCAGTGGCGGGATGTCACCGCCGCCGAGTTCCGTGACGAGGTGCTCGCCCTGGCCAAGGGCCTGCTGGCGAGCGGCATCCGGTTCGGCGACCGGGTCGCGATCATGTCCCGTACGCGCTACGAGTGGACGCTGTTCGACTACGCGCTGTGGGCGATCGGCGCCCAGGTCGTGCCGATCTACCCGACGTCCTCGGCCGAGCAGTGTTTCTGGATGCTGTACGACGCCGAGGTGACGGCCGCGATCGTGGAGCACGAGGACCACGCGATGACGATCGCCACCGTCATCGACCGGCTGCCGCAGCTACGCCGCCTGTGGCAGCTCGACTCCGGCGCCGTGCACGAGCTGTACGACGCCGGCGCGCACCTCGACGACGAGGTGGTGCACCGCCACCGCCAGGCCGTCACGCCCGACTCGGTCGCCACGATCATCTACACCTCGGGCACGACCGGACGCCCCAAGGGCTGTGTCATCACGCACGGCAACTTCGCGTACGAGGCGGACACCGTCATCGAGCGCTGGGAGCCGGTGTTCCACTCCAAGCGGGGCGACGAGGCCGCCACCCTGCTGTTCCTGCCGCTCGCGCACGTCTTCGGGCGGATGGTCCAGGTCGCGGCGATCCGCGGAGGGGTGAAATTCGGCCATCAGCCCCAGCTCAACGCGGCGGCCCTGCTGCCCGATCTGGCCGCGTTCAAGCCGACGTTCTTCCTGGCCGTGCCGTACATCTTCGAGAAGGTGTTCAACGCGGCCCGCCGCAAGGCCGAGAAGGAGGGCCGCTCCGGCCCGTTCGAGAAGGCCACGGACATCGCCATCAAGTACGCGGACGCCGTCGAGGCCAAGGCCTGGGGCATGGGACCCGGCCCCTCGGCGGGGCTGCGCATGCAGCACCAGCTCTTCGACAAGCTCGTCTACTCCAAGATCCGCGCCGCGATGGGCGGCCGGATCCGGCACGCCATGTCGGGCGGCTCGGCGATGGACCGACGGCTCGGTCTGTTCTGGGCCGGGGCGGGCGTGCACATCTACGAGGGCTACGGCCTGACCGAGTCCACGGCCGCCGCGACCGCCAACCCGCCCGGACGCACCCGGTTCGGCACGGTCGGCCAGCCCATCCCGGGCATGACCGTGCATCTCGCGGACGACGGCGAGATCTGGCTGCACGGCCAGAACGTCTTCCAGGGCTACCTCAACAATCCCAAGGCCACGGACGAGACCCTGCACGACGGCTGGCTGGCCACCGGCGACCTCGGCTCGCTCGACGAGGACGGCTACCTCACCATCACCGGCCGCAAGAAGGAGATCCTGGTCACATCGGGCGGCAAGAGCGTTTCGCCCGGTGTGCTGGAGGAACGCGTCCGGGACCATCCGCTGGTCAACCAGTGCATCGTCGTCGGCAACGACCGCCCGTACATCGCCGCCCTCGTGACCCTCGACCAGGAGGCCGTGGAGCACTGGCTGACGATGCGGAACAAGCCGCAGCTCTCCGCGGCGGAGCTGGTGCGGGACGCGGACCTGGAGACGGAGGTGCGGCGCGCGGTGGTCGCGGCCAACACCCTGGTCTCGCAGGCCGAGTCGATCCGCACCTTCCGCATCCTGGCCCAGCCGTTCACCGAGGAGCACGGGCTGCTGACCCCGTCCCTGAAACTGAAGCGCAAGGCGATCGAAAAGGCGTACGAGAACGAGGTCGAGGCCCTCTACCGGGCATGAACTGCCTGTTAACGGATGGTGTGCCGCCCGTCTGAATTCTCCCGTCAGGAATGCATCACGGCTCGTGATCGTTGACGATGGGAGTACACCCGACCACATACCTAAGGATTCGAGAGCTCGTGAGCAAGGTCCCCCAGATCACCCTGAACAACGGCATCGAGATGCCCCAGCTCGGGTTCGGCGTCTGGCAGGTGCCGGACGACGAGGCCGAGTCGGCCGTCGCGACGGCGCTGGAGGCCGGGTACCGCAGCATCGACACAGCGGCGATCTACGGCAACGAGGAGGGCACCGGCAAGGCCATCGCCGCCGCCGGTCTCCCCCGCGAGGAGCTCTTCGTCACCACCAAGCTCTGGAACGCCGACCAGGGGTACGACTCCACCCTGCGCGCCTTCGACACGTCGCTGGAGAAGCTCGGCCTGGACTACGTCGACCTGTACCTGATCCACTGGCCGCTGCCGGCCAAGGACACGTACATCGACACGTACAAGGCGTTCGAGAAGCTGCACGCCGACGGCCGGATCCGGGCCATCGGTGTCTCCAACTTCCTGCCCGAGCACCTGGAGCGGCTGATCGGCGAGACGTCGGTCGTCCCGGCGGTGAACCAGATCGAGCTGCACCCGCACCTGCAGCAGAGCGCCGCCCGTGAGTACCACGCGGCGCAGGGCATCGCCACGGAGGCCTGGTCGCCCCTCGGCCAGGGCAAGGGCCTGCTGGAGGTCCCGGCGGTCGTGGCCATCGCCCAGAAGCACAACCGCACGCCGGCCCAGGTCGTGCTCCGCTGGCACATCCAGCTCGGCAACGTGGTGATCCCGAAGTCCGTGACGCCGTCGCGGATCAAGGAGAACATCGAGGTCTTCGACTTCGAGCTGGACACCGAGGACCTGGCGGCCATCAGCGCCCTCAACGAGGACCGTCGCATCGGCCCGGACCCGGCGACGTTCGACGGAGCCTGAGCCCTCCCTCTCGGCCCTACGACTGCCCGCAGCCTGTCACTCGGCTGCGGGCAGTCGTGCTGTCCGGGGCGGTGGAGGTCCGGCGATGGGGATCCGGAGATGGGGGTCCGGCGATGGGGGGCCCTGCTCAGACCGCCCGAACCGCCGTGTGCACCGTGTGCGCCTCCAGCACGAACACATCCGCCCGCCGGTACAGACCCGCCTCGTCGTCGGGATCGAGAAGCCGGTCGAGGGTGGCGAGATCGTCCGCGTCGAAGCCGTCCGGAATCCGCTCCCGCAGATGTGACAGGGACCCGACGACATACTCACGGGCCCGGTCCGAGACGGGTGCGGGCAGGTCCAGCAGGAAGGTGTGCGTCCTGCCCGGCTTCAGCCCCGCCGACGCCAGCAGGGCCGGCCAGTCCTCCGTCTCCGCGACATAACCCGGCAGCTCCGTCCGCATCCGCGTGAACCACTCCGCCTCCAGCGCGTCGAGGCGCGCCTGGAGCCCGGGCCGGCCGATACCGATGTCACGCGGCAGATACCGTGCGGGCAGGCCGCCCTCCATGAGGGCCAGCGTGCCGCCGGGCGCCAGCCGGGCCGCGAACGCGGCGAGCGCGGCCCGCTGGTCACCGAGGTGGTGCAGGCTGCGGCTCGCCCAGAGCAGGTCGGCCGGGTAGTCCAACTGGTCGAGCACATCGGGGAGTTCACCGGCGATCGTGCCGAAGCGGTCGGCGACGCCCAGCAGCTCGGCCCGTGCTCGCGCGCGTTCCAGCAGCGGCTCGGAGCCGTCCACCGCGACGATCCGCGCGCCCGGGAACGTCTCGGCGAACAGACACGACACGACGCCCGGCCCGCTGCCCGCGTCGACGATCAAGCCCGGCTCGGTCACCTCGTGCGCCAGCCAGCCCATGGCCCGCTCGTACAGGGAAGCGAACAGCTCTGCCTGGGACTCCAGCCTCGGAGCCATCGCGGCCCAGTCGAGGTGCGTGTGGTCGTGACGGCCGTGATCGTGACTGCCGTGATCGTGACTGCCGTGATCGTGGTCGTGGTCGTGGTCGTGGTCGTGCGCCATGGTGGTCAGCCTCTCCCTCGGATGCCGCCAGACTGCGCCGACGCACCGGGAGAAGGCCACCGCTGTTGCCGCTCCCGCAAAAATGATCCGCCGGGGCCGAAGCCCCGGCGGACCCGTGGGGACGGGGTGTCAGCCGCTCAGGACAGCGGCGGGTACGCGTTCTGCATCAGCTGCCGGAACTGGGCGGAGAACCACTGCCCGGACAGCGGCGCGTCCGGCAGGGCACCGGACATGTGGTTGTTGTTGCGCGGGTTGCCTTCGTAGGTCGGGTCGCACATGCGGTCGAAGCCCTTGCCCTCGTCGTTCGGGATCGCCTTGCTCGACCCGTCGGACTCGCCCGGGGGCTTCATCCACACGTACGCGTCGATCCCGGCGGCCGGAGCAGCCTTCGGGCGCTCGCCGAGGCCGGCTCCGGACTGGTTGCACCAGTTGCCGGGGTGGATGCGGCGGTCGTAACGGCCGCCGTCGACATAAGTGTCGACGGAGGTCTGCGCACCGGGGCCGGTGGGCCGGGCGGCGCCGCCCCAGCCGTTGCGGGAGGTGTCGATCAGCATGCCGATGCCGGAGTTGAAGCCGGCCGAGACCAGCTGGTTGCGGAAGCCCTGGGCGAAGGACAGCTCGTCGACGTAGCGGTTCCAGTCGACCCACTTCGACTCGCGGACGGACTTGCCGGCCACGTTGTCGTTGATGGTGAAGTTGTTCTCCTTCAGGGCGCTGTAGTTCGCGGTGTTGGTGATGAAGCCGTGGACGTCGTTGACCGTCGCGCCCTCGGCGGTGGCCGCCTCCTTGAACAGGGTCGCGGAGGGGCCGAAGTTGTCGTCCCAGCCGATCCAGCCGTGGTGGCCGGCGTCGACGTAGTTGTAGACGTTCGGCACGTCGCCGAGCTTGTTCAGCGCGTAACCGACACCCTTGACGTAGTTGCCGTTGGCCTTCATCACGTCGCACTGCGGGACGGCCGTGGGGCGACTGCCGGTGTTGGTGACGAGGTTCGGCAGCGAGTCGATCTCGACCGTGGTGACGATCCGCAGCGAGGAGTACTTCGAGTCGGCGAGGATCGCCTTGATCGGGTCGATGTACTCCGTCTTGTAGCGGCCGATCTCGTCGGGCTTCAGCTCGCCGTTGGAGGCGAGGGCGGAGCAGTCACGGCCGGGCAGGTTGTAGATGACGAGCTGGACGACCAGCTCGCCGGAGCCCTTCTGGCGGAGCGCCTCGTCGAGGTGGGCGCGCAGGCCCATCTTGCCCCCCGCACCGTTGATCGCGGCGGTCCGGTCCAGCCAGACGCCGGTCGGCTGGCTGGAGACGCGGCTGCCGCCCGGCTCGGCGGCGGCCTTGGCCGACCACTCCGGGTTCACGTACACCTTGGCGCCGGCATAAGGGTTGTCGACCCGGTTGGACGGGCCGCCGGGGCCCGGCGGGTCGGTCGGCCCAGGGTTGCCGCCGTCGTCGACGTTGCAGGTGACGCCGTCGAGGGTGAACGTGGCCGGGATCGCGTTGCTGCCGCTGTAGCTGCCCTGGAAGCCGAAGCTGACCGAAGCGCCGGTCGAGAGCTGCGCGTTGTAGCTCTCGTTGGCCGCGGTGACGGCGGCGCCGCTCTGGCTCAGCTTGGCGTTCCAGCCGCTGGTGACCTGCTGGTTGCCGGCGTAGGACCACTTCAGCGACCACGACGACTTGGCGGCGCTGTTGTTGGTGACGGTCACGGCGGCGGTGAAGCCGGTGCTCCACTGGTTCTGGATCTTGTAGTCGACGGTGCAGGGGACGGCGGCGATGCCGGCGCTGCCCGGATCGACGGCGAACGCCGTGCCGGTCGCGCCGGCGACCAGGGCCATGGCGGCCAGTAACGCAGTTCTCGTACGGCTCATGAGTGCGGGTTTCCCTTTCGCTGGTGAGGGTGTCAGCCGTTCAGGGCGCGCTCCGACAAGGACATGAGGAACTGAGGAACCCGGCATGGCACTCGCGCAGACGGGGACGACCGCGCTGAGGGCGGCTCAAAGTACTGAACGCGAGAGGTGTCGCATGAGCGACTCCTTGCAGGCCGGGCACGCCGTGACGGACGCGCCGACTGATGGAATCGCTCCCACTGGTGTCAAGGAAGGTAGCGCCAAGTGTCTGCAAAGAACAGGGGAGTCGCTGACTTTCGCTCAACATGCGGCGTCGAATCTTTTCGACTCTTCAAGGCCCTTGACCGATACCACACCCGTCCTCACGATGGGAGCGCTCCCACTGGTTCAAGCCTTGACTTCTCCGAGCCGCAAGGAGGAACCAGCACCATGCATCCCCCACCCCGGAGACGAGGAGCGGTGCGGCGCGTGTGGATCGCCGCCGTCGCAGCTCTCGCGCTTCCGTTGACGATGCTCTCCTCAGGGTCGACTCCCGCTCAGGCGGCCGCACTTCAGTGCAGTGTCGATTACAAGACGAACGACTGGGGCTCCGGCTTCACCGCGGATCTGACCCTCACCAACCGCGGCACGGACGCCATCGACGGATGGACGCTGACCTACGCCTACTCCGGCAACCAGAAGCTGGGGAACGGCTGGAACGGCACCTGGTCGCAGTCCGGCCAGAACATCACCGTCAAGAACGCCCCCCACAACGCGCGGGTCGCCGCGGGCGCCGCCGTCTCCACCGGCGCCCAGTTCACCTACAGCGGCGGCAACGCCGCGCCGACGTCCTTCTCGGTCAACGGCACTGCCTGCACCGGCGCGCACCAGCCGCCGATCGCCGTGCTGACCAGCCCTTCCGCCGGCGCCGTCTACAGCCAGGGGCAGGCGGTCCCGCTGGCGGCCACGGCGGCGGCCGCGGACAACGCCACGATCAGCAAGGTGGAGTTCTACGACGACACCAGGCTGCTGGGGACCGACACGAGTGCGCCTTACGCGCTCTCGGTCTCCGACTTGACCGTGGGCAGTCATTCCCTGGTCGCGAAGGCCTACGACAGCATGGGCGCCTCCGCCGACTCAACCCCGGTCGGCATCACGGTCGCCTCCGGTCCCACCGTCGTCGCCTCGCCGCTCCAACTGGGCGTCCAGTCGGGCAAGTCGGGCACCTACGAGGTGAAGCTGTCCAAGCAGCCGGCGTCCAACGTGACGGTGACATCGGCCCGCGCGAGCGGCAACTCGGGCCTGTCGGTCACGTCCGGCGCCTCGCTCACCTTCACACCGCAGAACTGGAACACCGCGCAGAAGGTGACCGTCACGGCGGCGGGCTCCGGCACCGGCTCGGCGGTCTTCGAGTCGACGGCGACGGGCCATGCCAAGGCCTCGGTCACCGTGACCCAGCTCGCGGCGGCGAAGACCTACGACGCCCGCTTCCTGGAGCTCTACGGGAAGATCACCAACCCCGCGAACGGCTACTTCTCCCCCGAGGGCATCCCCTACCACTCGGTCGAGACGCTGATCGTCGAGGCGCCGGACCACGGCCACGAGACCACCTCGGAGGCGTACAGCTACCTCCTGTGGCTCCAGGCCATGTACGGCAAGGTGACCGGCGACTGGGCCAAGTTCAATGGCGCGTGGGACCTCATGGAGAAGTACATGATCCCCACCCGCGCCGACCAGCCGACCAACTCCTTCTACAACGCGTCCAAGCCGGCGACCTACGCCCCCGAGCTGGACACCCCGAACGAGTACCCGGCCAAGCTCGACACCGGTGTCTCGGTCGGGTCCGACCCCATCGCCGGTGAGCTGAAGAGCGCGTACGGCACGGACGACGTCTACGGCATGCACTGGCTGCAGGACGTCGACAACGTCTACGGCTACGGCAACTCGCCCGGCAAGTGCGAGGCGGGCCCGTCGGACACCGGCCCGTCGTACATCAACACCTTCCAGCGCGGCTCGCAGGAGTCGGTGTGGGAGACGGTCCCGCAGCCGACCTGTGACGCCTTCAAGTACGGCGGCAAGAACGGCTATCTCGACCTGTTCACCGGTGACGCCTCCTACGCCAAGCAGTGGAAGTTCACCAACGCACCGGACGCCGACGCGCGGGCCGTGCAGGCCGCCTACTGGGCCGACCTGTGGGCGAAGGAGCAGGGCAAGGGCTCCGCCGTCTCCGCGACGGTGGGCAAGGCCGCCAAGATGGGCGACTACCTGCGCTACTCCATGTTCGACAAGTACTTCAAGAAGGTCGGCAACTGCGTCGGACCGTCGGCCTGCCCGGCGGGCACCGGCAAGGACGCCTCGTTCTACCTGATGTCCTGGTACTACGCCTGGGGCGGCGCCACCGACACGAATGCCGGCTGGGCCTGGCGCATCGGCTCCAGCCACGCCCACGGCGGCTACCAGAACCCGCTGGCCGCGTACGCGCTCAGCAGCTACGCCCCGCTGAAGCCGAAGTCGGCGACGGGCGCGGCGGACTGGGCCAAGTCCCTCGACCGGCAGCTCGAGTTCTACCGCTGGCTGCAGTCGAGCGAGGGTGCCATCGCCGGCGGCGCGACCAACAGCTGGGCGGGCCGGTACGCGACCCCGCCCGCCGGGAAGTCGACGTTCTACGGCATGTACTACGACGAGAAGCCCGTGTATCACGACCCGCCGTCCAACCAGTGGTTCGGCTTCCAGGCGTGGTCCATGGAGCGGGTCGCCGAGCTGTACCAGCAGACGGGGAACGCGCAGGCCAAGACGGTCCTCGACAAGTGGGTCGACTGGGCGCTGTCCAAGACCACGTTCAACCCGGACGGCACGTTCCGGATTCCGTCGACGCTGCAGTGGTCGGGCCAGCCCGACACCTGGAACGCCTCCAGCCCGGGTTCCAACAGCGGACTGCGGGTCACCGTCGCCGACTACACGAACGATGTCGGTGTGGCGGCCTCGTACGCCAAGACCCTGACGTACTACGCCGACCGCTCCGGTGACACGGAGGCCGCCGCGGCGGCGAAGAAGCTGCTGGACGGGATGTGGGACAACCACCAGGACGCGCTCGGGATCGCCGTTCCGGAGAACCGGGCCGACTACAACCGGTTCGACGATTCGGTGTACATCCCCACTGGCTGGACGGGCACGATGCCGAACGGTGACGCGATCAACTCGTCGTCGACGTTCGACTCGATCCGGTCCTTCTACGAGGACGATCCCGCCTGGTCGAAGATCGAGAGTTATCTGGCGGGCGGTGCGGTTCCGTCCTTCACGTATCACCGGTTCTGGGCTCAGGCGGATATCGCCTTGGCCATGGGCTCGTACGCGGAGCTTCTCGAATAGTCCCCGCCGGGCGCTCCGCGGGTGGGGCGGGTACTTCGGCTGCGGGCCCGGCTGTGGCTGGTCGCGCGCACGCGGCGGAGCCGCATATCGATGCAGCCCCGCGCCCCCAAGACACAAACAGGTGCGTCCGAAGCTCTGCGTGCTTGGCCCCGCACCTGACGCGGGGCCACCACGGCCGGGCGGTCCCCACCCGCACTGGGGGCCGCCCGGTCATCGCACGTTCCCCCTCACGGAAGGAACCCCACCGTGCGAAGAACCCGTATCCTCACCGCCGTACTCGCGCTGGCCGCCGGGCTGCTGTCGGGCGCCCCCACCGCTCTGGCCGCCGATCCCCCGTCGGCGAAGCTCGCCGCGGACACGTACGCCTGGAAGAACGCCCGGATCGACGGGGGCGGCTTCGTCCCCGGGATCGTCTTCAACCGCAGCGAGAAGAACCTCGCCTACGCCCGTACCGACATCGGCGGCGCGTACCGCTGGCAGGAGTCGTCGAAGACCTGGACGCCGCTGCTGGACTCGGTCGGGTGGGACGACTGGGGGCACACGGGTGTGGTCAGCATCGCGTCCGACTCCGTCGATCCGAACCGGGTGTACGCGGCGGTCGGGACGTACACCAACGGCTGGGACCCGAAGAACGGCGCGGTCATGCGGTCTTCCGACCGGGGCGCGAGCTGGCAGAAGGCGAATCTGCCGTTCAAGCTGGGCGGCAACATGCCGGGGCGTGGCATGGGCGAGCGGCTGGCGATCGACCCGAACCGGAACAGCGTGCTGTACCTGGGCGCGCCCAGCGGCAAGGGGCTGTGGCGGTCGACGGACTCGGGCGTGACGTGGTCGCAGGTGTCGAACTTCCCGAACGTCGGAAACTACGTGCAGGATCCGAGCGACACGTCCGGCTACGCGTCCGACAACCAGGGCATCGTCTGGGTCACCTTCGACGAGTCCACGGGCACGTCGGGCAACGCCACGAAGACGCTCTACGTCGGGGTCGCCGACGCGGAGAACGCGGTGTACCGCTCGACGGACGCGGGCGCGACCTGGCAGCGGCTGGCCGGACAGCCGACGGGCCAGCTCGCCCACAAGGGCGTCCTGGACGCGAAGAACGGCCACCTCTACGTCGCCTACAGCGACAAGGGCGGCCCGTACGACGGCGGCAAGGGCCGGCTGTGGCGGTACGCGACCGGGACCGGGACCTGGACGAACATCAGCCCGGTGGCGGAGGCCGACACGTTCTACGGCTTCAGCGGGCTCACGGTGGACAGGCAGAAGCCGGGCACGGTCATGGCCACGGCGTACAGCGCCTGGTGGCCGGACACGCAGATCTTCCGCTCCACGGACAGCGGGGCGACCTGGACCAAGGCGTGGGACTACACGTCGTACCCCAACCGCGAGAACCGCTACACGATGGACGTCTCGTCCTCGCCGTGGCTGACGTGGGGCGCGAACCCGGCGCCTCCCGAACAGACCCCGAAGCTGGGCTGGATGACGGAGTCGATGGAGATCGACCCGTTCGACTCCGCTCGCATGATGTACGGGACGGGCGCGACGATCTACGGCACCGAGAACCTCACGAACTGGGACAGCGGCGGGAAGTTCACCGTCAAGCCGATGGTGCGGGGCCTGGAGGAGACGGCGGTCAACGACCTGGCCTCTCCCCCGTCCGGTGCCCCGCTGCTCAGCGCGCTCGGCGATGTCGGCGGCTTCCGCCACACGGACCTGACCAAGGTGCCGTCGATGATGTTCACGCAGCCGAACTTCACGACGACCACGAGCCTGGACTTCGCGGAGTCGAGCCCGAACACGGTCGTCCGGGTCGGCAACCTCGACTCGGGCCCGCACATCGCGTTCTCGACGGACAACGGCGCCAACTGGTTCGCGGGCACCGACCCTTCGGGGGTGAGCGGCGGCGGCACGATCGCGGCGGCGGCCGACGGGAGCCGGTTCGTGTGGAGCCCGCAGGGCGCCGGCGTGCACTACGCGACGGGCTTCGGCACGTCCTGGCAGGCCTCCGGCGGAATCCCCTCCGGGGCGGTCGTCGAGTCGGACCGGGTCGATCCGAAGACCTTCTACGGCTTCAAGTCCGGGAAGTTCTACGTCAGTACGGACGGCGGGGCGACGTTCAAGGAGTCCCCGGCCGGCGGACTGCCGAGCGGCGACAGCGTCCGCTTCAAGGCCCTGCCCGGCGGGAAGGGCGATGTGTGGCTGGCGGGCGGCGCGAGCGACGGGGTGTACGGACTGTGGCACTCCACGGACGGCGGGGCGAGCTTCACGAAGCTCTCGAACGTCGCGCAGGCCGACACGATCGGCTTCGGCAAGGCGGCGCCCGGCGCGTCCTACCAGACCCTCTACACGAGCGCGAAGATCGGCGGCGTACGCGGCATCTTCCGCTCCACGGACAAGGGCGCGAGCTGGACACGCATCAACGACGATGCCCACCAGTGGGGTTGGACCGGCGGGGCCATCACCGGCGACCCGAGGATCTACGGCCGTGTCTACGTCTCGACGAACGGCCGGGGCGTCATCTACGGCGACAGCTCCGACGGCGGCACGACGGACCCGGGGCCGGGCCCCGACCCGACCCCGACGGGCGCCTGCAAGGTGACGTACAAGGTCACCAACCAGTGGTCGGGCGGCTTCCAGGCGGACGTCCAGCTCACCAACACCGGTACCGGCACATGGAACGGCTGGTCGCTGAGCTGGCCCTTCCCCGACGGGCAGAAGCTGACCCAGGCCTGGAACGCCGAGGCCGCGCAGTCGGGTTCGACGGTGACGGCGAAGAACGTCGGCTGGAACGCGAACGTGACCGCGGGCTCGTCGGTGAGCTTCGGCTTCACCGCGAACTGGTCGGGGACGAACTCGAAACCGACCACGTTCAAGCTGGCTGACCAGACCTGCACGGTCGCCTGACGGCCCTGCCGTCCCGACC
>NZ_JBHUQX010000022.1:0-40257 GCF_042674225.1 Streptomyces sp. NPDC056948 | reverse complement strand
CGTACGTCACGTACGGCGCCCGCGGTTTTTGTCGTGCTCGTGTGGGCCTGGCCGTCCGGACTGTGTGCCCGGCCGCCCGGCCGCTCAGTGCGTCAACGGCGGGCGCGGCTCCTTCGGGGCGTCGCCCGGCTCGTCCCTGATGACCTCGCCCTGAACGACCTTGCCGTCGGGGCGGTGCATACGGGCCTGCTGGAACGCCCCGCCCAGGGTGCCCGCGTCGGCCTCGCGGAGCTTGCGCTCGAAGGTGCGCTCGGCGGTGCGGCTCACGGCCTTCTGGACCGGCGGCAGCAGCAGGAGCAGACCCACCGCGTCCGACACCAGACCGGGGATGATCAGCAGCAGCCCGCCCAGCATCATCAGGCCGTTGCCCTCGCTGTTCGGCCGGGCCGCCGCCGGCACCGCACCGCTCTGCTGCTGTTGCAGCGCCTCGGAGAGGTTCCGGAAAGCGCGCCGGCCGGCCCGCTTGATCACGACCGAACCGAGGACGAGGCCCGCGAGCAGGACGAGGAAGACCACCAGCCCGCTGGACGCGCCCGCGACCACCGTGAGCAGCCAGATCTCCAGCACGAGCCATGCGGCGAGCCCCAACGGCAGGAACGTACGCAGCCGGGAGCGCGGCGGCCGGGCAGGGGTACTGGGGGTCTGAGCGCCAGTCGTCATGCCTCCAGTGTGCCTGGACCCGGCTCAGTCCGGGATAAGGGCAGATCAGCCGCTCCCGCGAGCGCACCGGAGGGTCCGCTAGGGCTTGGCCGGCCTGCCGCCGCGCCCCGTGACCTTGCCGACCCGCTCCCCCACGCCCCACGCCGTGACCCGCCACAGTGCCTCGACGAGGATGTCGCGGCTCATCTTGGAGTCGCCGAGTTCGCGCTCGACGAAGGTGATCGGCACCTCGACGACGTGGTAGCCGGCCTTGACCGAGCGACGCGCGAGGTCGACCTGGAAGCAGTAGCCCTGCGAGGCGACCTCCTCGAGGCCGAGGCCCTCCAGGGTCTCGCGGCGGAAGGCCCGGTAGCCGCCGGTGATGTCGCGCAGCGGCAGATCGAGCGCGAGCCGGGAGTAGAGGCTGCCGCCCCGGGAGATCACCTCGCGGGACTTCGGCCAGTTCACCACCCGGCCGCCGGGCACCCAGCGCGAGCCGAGCACCAGGTCGGCGCTCTTGAGGGCGGTGAGCAGACGGGGCAGTTCCTCGGGCTGGTGGGAGCCGTCGGCGTCCATCTCGATCAGCACGCCGTAGTCGCGCTCCAGGCCCCAGCGGAAGCCCGCCAGGTAGGCGGCGCCCAGGCCCTCCTTGCCCTTGCGGTGCAGCACGTGGACGTGGTCGTCCTCCACGGTCAGCTCGTCGGCCAGCTTGCCCGTGCCGTCCGGGCTGTTGTCGTCGGCCACGAGTACGTGCGCCTCGGGGACGGCCTCGCGCACCCGCCCGACGATGCTCTTGATGTTCTCCGCCTCGTTGTAGGTCGGGATGATCACCAAGGCCGTGCCGAGCGGGCCGAACTTCCTCCCCTGGGCTCCTGCCGCGAGGGTTCCGTCGCCGTCGTTCACTGATGCCCCTTCAAGTCCGTACGCAGGGATCCACCATAGTGGGCCCGGCCTGCGATGACGTGACAGGACGTTCGAACAGTGGTGTCGAATCCGCAAGGCACGGGTAAGAATGCGCTTTCGCGTGCGAGCGTACGGCGGATGGGGGCCCGGCGCCCTTCGGGCCGACCTGGGACCCGCTGGCTGCGGATCGACCGAAAGCCGTTGTCTACTGAGCGTCCGGGCCCCTCCCGGGTCACACCTCCCCGACCGGCCGGAACGTTCCCTCGGCGCTGTGCCGGCCTGAGCCTGGCTCCCAGTGGCGGTGCCCGGTGCGGCACACCGTCCCTGACCCGGCGGCGCTGCGGCGAGTGCGCGGACGTTCCCGGTCGGGCGTCCGGTGGTGGACTCCGCCGAACCTACCGGCCACCCGCGGCCGCCTGTCAACAGCCGTTTGACCTGCGCATTGTCCGGCAAAGGCCTGGTCAGTGCGGAGGATGCGCAGGTCGCGCGCCGGGGGCGCGGCACACGATCGCGTGCGCGCCACCCCCGTAGATCACTCGCCCGGCCGTACGAAGACCGTGCGTCCGCCCACCACGGTGCGCAGACAGACGGGCAGGTCGCGGCCCGGGGTCAGGTCGGGCAGCCCGGGGGTGCCGGATCGGGGATCCGTCGACCAGCGGGCGACCCGGTCGTCCGGGGCCTGCACCACGAGCTCGCCGGTGCCCCACACCGCGTAGTCGGCGGGGGCACCCGGCACCAGGACGCCCGCGTCGTCCCGCCCCACGGCCCGCCAGCCGCCGCGCGTGTGCGCCGTGAACGCGGCGCGCACGGAGACCCGGTGCTCCGGCGTGCGGTGGAAGGCGGCGGCCCGGACGGTGCCCCACGGGTCGAGCGGGGTGACCGGGCTGTCGGAGCCGAAGGCGAGCGGGACACCGGCGCGCAGCAGGGCCGCGAACGGGTTCAGCGCACGCGCCCGCTCGGCGCCCAGCCGCTGCACGTACATGCCGTCCTCGCCTCCCCACAGGGCGTCGAAGGCGGGCTGCACGGAGGCGGTGAGGCCGAGTTCGGCGAAGGCCGCGATCGCCTCCTGGGTGAGCATTTCGGCGTGCTCGACGCGATGGCGGGCGGCGCGGACGCGGGCGAGGCCCAGCTTCTCGGCGGCGGCGCGCACGCCCTCGACCACGGCGTCCACCGCCGCGTCGCCGATGGCGTGGAAACCGGCCTGGAGACCCGCCTCGGTGCAGGCGACGACATGGGCGGCCACGGCGGCGGCGTCCAGGTAGGCGTTGCCCGTGTGGCCGGCGTCGGCGTACGGCTGATGCAGGCAGGCCGTGTGCGAGCCGAGGGCGCCGTCGACGAACAGGTCACCCGCGGCGCCGATCGCGCCCAGCTCCCGCGCCTTGGCGACGTCCCGCTCGGCCCAGTAGCCGACGACGCGCGGCCCGGGTTCCCCGGCGGCGAGGCGCAGCAGGCCGGTGAAGTCGTCCTCGGAGGAGATCTCCGGGCCGGCGCACTCGTGGACCGTGCCGATGCCGAGCGAGACGGCGTGCGCGAGCGCGGCGCGCTGCGCGTCGACGCGCTGCTGAGGCGTTACGGCCGCGAACGCGGCGGCCCGTACGGCGTGGTGGGCGTCGGCGGTGAGCGGTCCGTCCGCGCGGGCGGCGTCGGGAACCAGGTCGAGCAGGGCCGTGGTGACGACCGCCGAGTGGACGTCGATCCGGCTGAGGTAGAGGGGCCGGTGTCCGGCGGCCTCGTCCAGCTCCGCACGCGTCGGGGGGCGACCGCCGGGCCAGCGGGCGGCGTCCCAGCCGTGTCCGAGCAGGACGCGGTCGTCCGGGCGGGAGGCGGCGAAGTCCCGTACGAGGGCCAGGGCGGCCTCGAGAGAGGGAGCTGCGGACAGATCGAGGCCGGTGAGCGCGAGACCGGTGGCAGTGGTGTGCACATGCGCATCGGTGAACGCCGGAGTGACCAGCGCGCCGTCGAGGTCGATCACCTCGTCGACCCCGTCCACGAAGGCGTCGGCGGCCCCCTCGGACCCCACCCAGGCAACCTGCCCGCGTTCCACGACCATCGCCGTGGCGAACGGATCGGCAGGGCTGTGGACCTCTCCACGACGGAGCAGGACGGTCTTCGACGGGGCGCTGGACTCACTCATGGACAACAGTCTCGCGCCTGACCCCGATCGCTCCGAACAAGGGTCGCCCTCCACGCCCGGCGGCGGTCAGATCCGCGGCGGCCGCGCCTCGTACGGCGTGGACAACACCACCGTCGTCCGCGTCGAGACACCCGCCAACGACCGCACCCGGGCCAGCAGTTCCTCCAGCTCGTGCGGCGTCGCGACCCGCACCTTGAGGATGTAGTTCTCGTCCCCCGCGACACTGTGGCACGCCTCGATCTCCGGCACGCCCGCGAGCCGCTCCGCGATGTCGTCGGGCGCGCTGGGGTCGAACGGTTTGACCGAGATGAACGCGGTCATGGGCAGCCCGACGGCCTCCGGGTCGACGACCGCGGCATAGCCGCGGACGACGCCGCGCTGCTCCAGCCGGCGCACCCGCTGGTGCACGGCCGACGTGGACAGACCCGTGGCCTTGCCCAGGTCGGTGTAGCTCATCCGCCCGTCCTTGACGAGCAGCTGCACGATCTGTCGGTCCAGCTCCTCCATGGCGCAAGAACCTACAGTGCGGTTGATCTCCTCGGATACCTGAGCAGCCCAGGTCATGCCCGGTTCGTGATGTGGCCGGAAGCCGACTGCCGGCCGCCCGGGGGGACAAACCCACCGCAGTGGGCACCTGCGCGCGGCATGTGACGAACGCCACAGGCCTCGAACGGTCTCCGTGATGTTCTCGTGATTACCGCCGAGGGGGGACGGGAAGTGCTTGCTGTGGCCGAGGCCGCAGTGCCGGTACGGCCCAGTCCGAGGGGGAGAACCCAATGCAGAGTCTTAAGCGCCCTGGTCGCACCGCGCCCAAGCGGCCGCAGCTCGTCGTCGAGCCCGAGCCGGAGGGCGTCGAACCCGACACCTTCGACGACGAGCTCGACTCCTACGACACCTTCGAGATGTTCCGGGTCGTCTGCCCGGACTGTGCTCAGCCAATCGCGCTGCTGGCGGACGAAGAGGTTCTGCCGGAGCACGCGCTGTGTGCCTCGCCGTGGAACCCGTTCGGACTCACGGTCTGTGCCGGCACCGGCCGCAGGGCCACGGACGCCCGCCCCGCGGACGAGTCCGTGGATCCTCAGGAGCAGGACACCGCCCTGCTGTTGACGCTCCCTCAGGGGCTCGACTGGCGGACCCAGCCCTTCTCGCACGTCGGCGGCCCGGGTTCGCGCCCGATCAGGGTCCCCGTCATGCGCCCAGCGGCCTGAGCGCGGGCCTTTCCGGCCCGCTGACTCCACCCCAGTGACTGCCCCGCACCACGGCTCGCAGTGTGCCGTGGTGCGGTTCAGTGCGTCCGGAGCACACCGGCGGCGCGCGCTCCCCAGCCCCTTGCGGAACGAGAAGGGGCGAGAAGGGGCAGCCCTGAACGCACGCCCGATTCCACCATCCGGTGACCTGTCCGGCCTCCGCCGCGTTGCCCTGGTATGACCCCCATCTCCTCAGCGACCGGGCGTCAGCGCCTCCTCTTCGTCCCGGCACCCGCAGAATCGGTTCGGCCGACCGCGCCGCGCTACCAGGACCCGCCGATCTACCGCGACTTGATGCGGACCTGGGCCGAGGGCGGCCGCACCCTGCCGGGCCGCCACGACCCGGAGTGGATGCGACTCGCGGCGCCCTGGCGGGGCCTGGACCAGTTCAGCGTTCCTCTGGACCCACGAGATGGCGGGCGATGACCATCCGCTGAATCTGGTTGGTGCCCTCGACGATCTGCAGCACCTTGGCCTCGCGCATATAGCGCTCGACCGCGAAGTCCGCGGTGTAGCCGTAGCCGCCGAGGATCTGCACGGCGTCGGTGGTGACCCGCATCGCGGTGTCGGTGCAGTGCAGCTTGGCCATGGCCGCCTGCCGGGCGAACGGCCGGCCCGCGTCCCGCAGCCGCGCCGCGGCGAGGTAGAGGGCACGGCCCGCCTCGATCTGCGTCGCCATGTCGGCGAGCATGAAGCGCAGGCCCTGGAAGTCGGCGATCGCCTTCCCGAACTGGCGCCTTTCGGCCGCGTACACCACCGCCTCGTCGAGCGCCGCCTGCGCCACGCCGATCGCGCACGCCGCGATGCCGAGCCGCCCCGAGTCGAGCGCGGACAGAGCGATCGCGAAGCCCTGCCCCTCCTCGCCGATGCGCCGGTCGTCGGAGATCCGGACGCCGTCGAAGTGGACCTGGGCGGTGGGCGAGCCCTTCATGCCCATCTTCCTCTCGGGCGCCGCCGCGCTCACCCCCGGCGCGTCGCCGGGCACCAGGAACGCGGTGATCCCGCGCGGGCCCTCCTCGCCGGTGCGCGCCATGACCGTGTAGAAGTCGGCGATCCCGCCATGGGTGATCCAGGCCTTGGTGCCGGTGATCACCCAGCCGTCGCCGTCCCGCACCGCCTTGGTGCGCAGGGCCGCCGCGTCCGATCCGGAGTGCGGCTCGGAGAGGCAGTAGGCACCGAGCATGCCGCCGCCGAGCATCCCGGGCAGGTGCTCGACCTGCTGCTCCTTGGTGCCGTAGGCGGCGAGCGCGTAGGAGGACAGGGTGTGCACGCTGACGCCGAGGCCGACCGTGAGGCGGGCCGCGGAGAGCTCTTCGAGGGCCTGGAGATAGACCTCGTACGGCTGGTCGCCGCCGCCGTACTCGGACGCGTACGGCAGGCCGAGCAGACCGGAGTGCGAGAGCAGGGTGAACAGGTCCCGCGGGAAGCGGCCGGCGTCCTCCTCCTCGGCCGCCTTCGGGATGATCTCCTGCCGCGCGATGTCACGGACGAGTGAGATCAGTTCCCGGGCCTCCTCCGTGGGCAGTTGTCGGTCCACCGGCTGCGGGGCGCGGTCGGGCATGGCGACGCTCTCCTCCCTGTCGGGCACTGGCGGTCGGGCCCATGGGTGGGGGCGGCGCCGCCGGGTCGATCTGCTGCCTGGCCGATGCTTGCAGTCCCGGGTCTCGGAAGCTGCTGACCAGCGGCTGTGCGCTGTGAGTATGCCCGATCGGAGGCATGCAGTCACCAGTTAACGACCGCTTACTTCAGGTAATACCCGAGCACATCCGCCGAATCGAAATTGGTCCGCACCATTGACCGAACTGGTCTAGTCCTCCTACCGTTTCGCTTCACCGAGTCATCGCGTTCATGCCAATCGGCGCGCGTTCCCTCTCCCCACGAGGAGACACCGGATGCACACCCCCCACCGCTCCCGCTTCCGGGCCATCGTGTCCGCGGCCTGTTGCGCCGTCCTCGGCGCCGGTCTGCTGGCCGGCGCGGGCACCTCGACCGCCACCGCGGCGACCCCGGCTCAGGAGGCCGCCGCGGCATCGAAGGCCGCACCCGGCTCCAGGGCCGCCGGCTCCAAGGTCATCGGGTACTTCACCGAATGGGGCACCTACGACCGCAAGTACTACGTCAAGAACATCGAGACGTCCGGCTCGGGCGCCAAGCTCACGCACATCAACTACGCCTTCGGCAACGTCACAGGCGGCAAGTGCACGATGGGCGACGGCTACGCGGCCACCGACCGGGCCTACACCGCCGCCGAGTCCGTCGACGGCAAGGCCGACACCTGGGACCAGCCGCTGCGCGGCAACTTCAACCAGTTGCGCAAGCTGAAGCAGAAGCACCCGAACCTCAAGGTCCTGTGGTCGTTCGGCGGCTGGACCTGGTCGGGCGGCTTCGGCGAGGCCGCCCGGAACCCGGCCGCCTTCGCCCAGTCCTGCTACGACCTGGTCGAGAACTCCAAGTGGGCCGACGTCTTCGACGGCATCGACATCGACTGGGAGTACCCGAACGCCTGCGGCGCCACCTGCGACACCAGCGGCAAAGCGGCCTTCCGGAACCTGACGCAGGCCCTGCGCGCCAAGTTCGGCTCCGGCAACCTGGTCACCGCGGCGATCACCGCCGACGCCACCCCGGGCGGCAAGATCGACGCGGCGGACTACGCGGGCGCCGCCCGGTACGTCGACTGGTACAACCCGATGACGTACGACTTCTTCGGCGCCTGGGACGCCGCCGGCCCGACGGCCCCGCACTCTCCGCTGACCTCGTACTCCGGCATTCCGAAGGCGGACTTCCACTCGTCGGCGACCATCGCGAAGCTCAAGGGCCTCGGCATCCCCGCCTCCAAGCTGCTGCTCGGCATCGGCTTCTACGGCCGCGGCTGGACGGGCGTCACCCGGTCGGCCCCCGGCGGCACCGCGACCGGACCGGCGGCGGGCACGTACGAGCAGGGCATCGACGACTACAAGGTGCTCAAGACCAAGTGCCCGGCGACCGGGACGGTGGCCGGCACGGCGTACGCCAAGTGCGGGAACAACTGGTGGAGTTACGACACCCCGGCGACCATCGGGACCAAGATGACGTACAAGAACCAGCAGGGTCTGGGCGGCACGTTCTTCTGGGAGCTGAGCGGTGACACGGCGAACGGTGAGCTGATCAAGGCCATCAGGTAAGGCGGGGTGATCGGGGGCGGAGGGACCGTGACGGGCTCTCCGCCCCCGTCTCACGCGTCCTGGCGGGCGGCCGCCTGCGGGGCCGGGTAGGCGGGGTCCAGGTCCTCGATCGCCCGCAGGGCGCCGCCGAGCCCCTTCACCAGCAGCTCGCACATGGTCTCGCGGGGCAGTTCGGGGCGGTCGATCCATTCGAGGGTGGCGCCCTCGACGCCGCACACCCAGGCCAGCAGGCCCATCCGCGCCAGCGGGGTGATGTCGACACGGCCGTACGCGCCCTCGGCGATGGTGGCGACGATGGCCTCGCGCACACCGTCCCGGATGGCGTGCACCTCGGTGTCGAAGCCGACCCCGCCGCTGACGATCGTGCGGTACGCGGCCTGGTGGTGCTCGGCGTAGCGCAGATAGCTGTCGATCGTGCGCTGGACACGGTCGACCGGGGGCAGTTCCGGTCCGCTCGCCGCCAGGGTGACCAGGTCGGTGACCGAGTCCTGGATGATGGCCAGGTAGTAGCCCCGCTTGGACTGGAAGTAGTAGTAGATGAGCCCCTTGGCCACGTGAGCCTGCCGGGCGATGTCGTCCATCGAGAGGGCGTCGTAGGACGTGTCGGCGAACAACCTCCGGCCGATGGCGATGAGTTCGGCACGGCGCGCCAGCGAGCGCTCGGTGCCGCGGGCTCTGGGGCGCGCGGCAGGCTGTTTACTGATATTCAATTTCGACCCTGGTTCCAGGCGGGCGAGGCGGGACATCCGCAGTATGGCAGGTCGGAGGGCCGGGTCGTGGGTCAGGTCACAGCGGTCCGGGCCGGGGTCAGAGCAGCCCGAGCTGGGTCACGAGCATCGCCACGACCACGACGAGCGTCCAGCCCATGACATGCTCGGCGATCTTCGGGCCGTCGTCCTCGGGGCCGCCCGTGCGGACGCCGGCGGCGGTGGCTGAGTGTGCGGTCATGGCTTCTCGCAGATCCGTTGGGGCGGACGGACTTCCCCCGAAGTTCCGCCCACCTTGCCACCCGGAGCGGCTTTTGCGGCCGAGAGCTTGGTCACACGCGTAGGCCCACGGCTGTCAGCGCCCTGCGCTGGGCCGCGGTCGGGCGCGCCGGGAAGTACAGGTAGCAGACGCCGCCGGTGCCGGAGACGACCTTGCCGGAGGCGTTGTACCGCTTGGTCCGCAGCCAGATGTTCTCCCACTCGCGCCGCCGGTAGACCCGCCGCACGGCCTCGTTGCTCGCCGAGGCGGGGTCGTTCGCGATCACGTCGCCGCCGGCCGTGAAGCCGATGACGGTCATCAGATGCCCGGCGGTGCCGTACCCGGCGCCGGTCAGCTCCTCCTTCAGGAAGGACTGGGACGTTATGGCCGGGATGCCCGCCGCGATCAGCGTCTCCAGGTCGGTGAGCGAGCCGAGCCGGGTGACCACGGCCTGGAGGTCCTTGAACGTGGCCGCGTAGGAGGCGTTGAACGGCCAGTTGCCGCAGCCCGCGTACTGGTAGTCGTAGGTGAACCGGGCCGCGTGGCACACCTGCGGATCGGCGAACGAGGGATCCACCCAGGCAAGCTGCTTCGAGGTGAGCCGGCCGCCCCAGTACTCGATGATCATCTGGGAGGAGGTCGGACTGCACCAGGCCTCGCCGCCGTTGTCGTACTCGGGGTACTGGCCCTTGTGGATCTCCTGCGAGTACCGCGGGACGACCAGTTCCTTCGCGAGGCCGGGCGCGGACGCCGGGACGGTGAACCGGTCGGGGACGTCGGAGCCCATCACGCCGAGCCGCCACACGGTGGGCGTGGCCTTGCCGCCCGGCTTGCGGTACAGGGTCAGACGCAGGCGGTAGGAGGCCAGACGCAGGCCCGTCGCCGGGTCGTCGACGGCCAGCGTGTCCGTCCAGACGGTGCTCTTGCCGTCGCTCTGGTCGTCGACCGAGGTGCGCCGGATGTCCTGGTCGCCCGCCGCCCAGCGGCCCATCACGTACCAGGGGCTGCTGGTGCCGTCGGTGTAGGTGCCCTTGAGTTCGGCCTGGATCCAGGTGCCGGCCGGGGTGCGCGCGTTCCAGGAGACGATCGCCTCCGTCGCGGGGACGGCGAGCCGTTGGACGGGGGACGTCCAGGTGCCGTACTCCCAAGGGGCGGTGGTGCCGGTGTGCGGGTCCGTGTAGTCGGCGGTTCCGGCGGGCTTCGCGATCACCAGACCCGGGCGGGCACCCGCGACGGCACGGGTGCCCCGGGCGGTGCCGCCGCGCCAGTCGCCGTACGAGGCCCAGGCCCGGTTGTCCACGGTGCGGGCCGGGACCGCCCGGGCCGGGTCTGCGGTGTCGGTCGTCATGGGGATCTCGGTGTCGGCGGCCGCCGGACCCGCGCTCGTGGTGACGGCGGCGGCGACCGCGGCGGCCAGGACGGTTCTGCGGGACGGCTGTTCGGCTCTGCTCATGGCGGGGACCCCCGGATGTCGGAGTCGGGCAGGGGCGGGGCAGGTCCGTTGCACGGTCGGTCGCACATGCGTGTGCGCCACATATGAGCACAGCCCGCCGGGTCCTGCCAGCACTTCGACCCGCGCCACGCCCACCAATATTGGCGTCGACCAGTGGCAGGAGCCGTGGGCTGCGTGGTCACTCCCCAGGTCGTTAGAGTGCTGCGCGAGATGAATCCGTCCTTCCGCCCCGCACCGGAACCCGCTGTCCGTGACCTGGCCTCCCGGATCCGCCGCCTCTCCCCCTCCTGCGGCCCGGTCCGTCTCGTCGGAGTCGACGGGCACGCCGGATCCGGAAAGACCACGTTCGCCGAACAGTTGGCCGGGGCGCTCGGCGGCGCGCCGCTGCTGCGCCTCGACGACATCGCCAGCCACGAGGAACTGTTCGGCTGGACGGGACGGCTGCTGGACCAGGTGATCGAGCCGCTGGCCGGCGGCCGGACCGCGCACTACGCCCCCTACGACTGGCGCGCCCGCGGCTTCGGCCCTCCGCGCCCCCTGCCGCCCGCACCGGTGATCCTCGTCGAGGGCGTCGGCGCGGGACGCCGGGCGCTGCGCCCCCGCTTGGCCCTGCTGCTGTGGATGGAGCTGCCGCGCGAGGAGGCCTGGGCACGGGGACGGTCACGGGACGGGGAGGAACAGCGGGAGTTCTGGAACGGATGGGTCCCGGCGGAGCGCCGGCATTTCGCCGACGATCCCTCGCGGCCCTTCGCCGATCTCCTGGTACGGCAGGGAGAGAGGGGGTACGAGGTGTTTCCGGGACCCGCTGGGACTGCTGGACCGGACCATTCCCTCACGCACGGTGACGGACCACCCGCAGTGTGCTGAAGTCGTGAAGGCCCTTGCGGTGGAACTTGCCGGAGTGCTTCAACTCGGCTTGACCGGTGGGCCGTACAGGACTTACGTTCTCAATGTGCGGCCATTCGGAGCCGCCCACAGGCGCGAAGCCCCCGGTTGTTCCCCCGTGATCGGGGGCTTCGTTCTGTCTTCTTCCGTTTTTCCGGGCCCCGCGGGGCGCCGAACGCTCACACTCGGTCACCGTACGCGAGTGCGCCGCATCCGCTCCCACCTCGCCGAACGGCCCGTGCGGCACCCTTCGAGGGCGCCGCCCCCGCAGGTACGATGCCCTCGTCGCGACCTACGGACGGTTGCTCCGCGCACCTCGCAACTCCGGTCCGTGGCACAGCGGTTCGAGCAGGGCAGCCGGCCGGGGGGACGGCTCGTTGGCATACCGACGGGGGCACGGTTCGTGGGGGACGTGATGGACTTCGGCACGCAGGGCCCGCAGGCCCCGGCCGACCTCGCCTGGCTGCGAGGCGTCGATGCCTACACCATGGGCGCCTATCCGCAGGCGGAGGAGGAGTTCCGCGCCGCCGTGAAGATGGACCCCGGGATGGCCGACGGCTGGCTCGGCCTGCACGCGCTGCGCGTCGACACGACGACCGCGCTGCTCAGGATGTTCCGGCACCGGGACCGCTTCGGGGAGCAGCGCTCCCGCTACCGCCGCACCCTCAACTCCTGGTACTGGCTGGGCTGGTGGGTGCAGCCCGTGCTGGAGAGCCCCCGCGACCTGCTGCTCGCGCACGCCTCCCACTGGCTGGACGGCCGCCACGTCCCCGAGCTGGACCGGGCCCTCGCCGGGCTGCCACCGGTGGACACCGACGCCCAGGTCCGCTTCCTGCACGCCTGCCGCGCCTATCTGGTCAAGGACTGGGAGCAACTGGTCCGCCACACCGACCCGCTCCTCGACGACCCGATGCTCGGCATCGAGGCGGGACTCTTCGGCGGCATGGCCCGGGTCCGTCTGGAGATGTACGGCCAGGCCGAACCGCTGCTGTCCGCCGCGCTGATGCGCTGCCGCAGCGAGCAGCCCCAGCGCAAGGAGCTGCGCTACTGGCTGGCCCGGGCGCACGAGGGCACCGGCCGCAGCGCCGCCGCACTCCCCCTGTACCGGGCCGTGCACCGCGTCGACCCGGCCTTCATGGACACCTCCGCCCGGCTCGCCGCGATCGCCGAGGGCGACGGCTACGACGACGCCACCGACCTCGCGGCGATCACGCTCCCGGGCCTCGGCCAGGACGCCGTGGACGGGCCGGACGGATTCGACCCGCTCTTCGGCACCGAGGGCCGCGACCTCAGACTGCCCGACCTCGAGCCGCCGGGCTCCGCTCCCCTGCCGCCGGTGACGGATCCGGCCGTGCGCGAGAAGTTCTCCCCGGCACCGTCCCTGCCCGCCGGGCCCACCGATCCCGCCTTACTGGAGGAGGCACTCGCGGAGCTGGAGCGCATGGTGGGTCTGGAGCCGGTGAAACGCCAGGTCAAGGCGTTGTCGGCGCAGCTCAACATGGCCCGGCTGCGCGCCGGGCAGGGCCTGCCGGTCCAGCCGCCCAAGCGGCACTTCGTCTTCTCCGGCCCCTCCGGCACCGGCAAGACCACCGTCGCCCGTATCCTCGGCCGCGTCTTCTACGCCCTCGGGCTGCTCGGCGGCGACCATCTCGTGGAGGCACAGCGGGCCGACCTGGTCGGCGAGTACCTCGGGCAGACGGCCGTGAAGGCCAACGAACTGATCGACTCGGCCCTCGGCGGCGTCCTCTTCGTCGACGAGGCGTACTCGCTGTCCAACTCGGGCTACGGCAAGGGCGACGCGTACGGCGACGAGGCGCTCCAGGTGCTGCTGAAGCGGGCGGAGGACAACCGCGACCATCTCGTGGTGATCCTGGCCGGCTACCCGGAGGGCATGGACCGCCTGCTCGCCGCGAACCCCGGGCTGTCCTCCCGCTTCACCACCCGCGTCGACTTCCCCTCCTACCGTCCCCTCGAACTCACCGAGATCGGCAAGGTGCTCGCGGCGGAGAACGGCGACCACTGGGACGAGGAGGCCCTGGACGAGCTGCGGTCCATCGCCGGGCATGTGGTGGACCAGGGGTGGATCGACGAACTGGGCAACGGACGGTTCCTGCGGACCCTGTACGAGAAGAGCTGTGCGTACCGGGATCTGCGGTTGTCCGTGTATCCCGGGGTGCTGAGCAGGGAGGACCTGGCGACGTTGCGGCTGCCGGATCTGATGCAGGCCTACGGGGAGGTGCTGTCCGGGCGGGGCCCGCAGGATCCGCCCGGACTGTGAGCACCGGCGTGGGGCGGCCGGGCCTAAGTCGCCAGCACCTCCTCGCCGGACCTCGGCTCGGTCAGCCTGATCTCGGGGACTTCCCGGTGCGCGGGATCGCGCACCTCCCCCACCAACAGCTCCAGCACGTCCTCCAGCGCGACCAGTCCGAGCACCTTCCCCGATCCGTCGGCCACCTGGGCCAGGTGCGTCGCGGCCCGCCGCATCACCGTCAGCGCGTCGTCCAGCGGCAGCTCGGACCGCAGCGTCGTCATGGGCCGCCACAACTGCTGCGGCACGGCCCGGTCGGAGTGCTCCAGGTCCAGGACGTCCTTCACATGCAGATAGCCCATGAACGCCCCGTTCTCCGCCGCGACCGGGAACCGGGAGTACCCGGTCCGGGCCGTGAGCTCGACGATGCGCCCGGGGGTGACGGACGGACTGACCGTCACCAGGGACTCGCGCTTCAGCAGGACGTCCGTCACCGGGCGCGAGCCCAGCTCCAGGGCGTCCTCCAGGCGTTCGGCCTCCTCGGGGTCGAGCAGGCCCGCCTGGCCGGCGTCCTCCACCAGCCGGTTGAGCTGCTCGCTGGTGAAGACGGCCTCGATCTCGTCCTTGGGCTCCACGTGGAAGAGCCGCAGGATGCCCTGCGAGACCGCGCCGAGCGCGGCGGTGATCGGCTTGCAGAAGCGGGCGAACCAGACCAGGCCGGGGCTGAGCCACAGCGCGGCCTTCTCGGGGGCCGCCATCGCCAGGTTCTTCGGGACCATCTCGCCGATGACGAGGTGGAAGAAGACCACCGCGGCGAGGGCGATGACGTAGGTCAGTGGGTGGATCATGCCGTGCGGCAGGTGGACCCACTCGAAGACCGGCTCCAGCAGATGGGCGACGGTCGGTTCGGCGACCGCGCCGAGGGTGAGGGAGCAGATCGTGATGCCGAACTGGGCCGCCGCCATCATCTGCGGCAGCCGCTCGAGCCCGTAGAGGACCTGCCGGGCACGGGCGGTGCCGAGCGGTTCGATCTGGCTGCGGCGTACGGAGACGAGCGCGAACTCGGCACCGACGAAGAAGCCGTTGGCGAGCACGAGCAGCGCGGCGAAGAGAAGTTGGAGCACGCTCATCGGACTGCCTCCACCATGGCGGCCACCGGGGCCGTCCGCACGAGCCGGATCCGCTCCGCGCGGTAGTGGCCGACCTGGCGCACCGACAGCCGCCAGCCAGGCAGCTCCGCCTTGTCGCCGACGGCCGGGATACGGCCCAGCAGATCGGCGATCAGGCCCGCGACGGTCTCGTACGGGCCTTCCGGCACGTCGAGGCCTATGCGCCGCAGGATGTCGACACGGCAACTGCCGTCGACGTCCCAGGCGGGCCTGCCGTCCTCCGGCGGTGCGGAGGCCAGCTCGGGCAGGTCGTGTCCGTCGTGCTCGTCGCGGACCTCGCCGACGATCTCCTCGACGATGTCCTCCAGCGTGACGACGCCGGCCGTGCCGCCGTACTCGTCGACGACGACCGCGATGGGCTGCTCGCTGCGCAGGCGGGCGAGCAGCGGCCGTACGGGCAGCGTCTCGGGGACGAGCAGCGCCGGGCGGGCGATGCGGCCGACGGGGGTGCGCAGACGGTCCCGCACGGGCACGGCCAGGGCGTCCTTGAGGTGGACCATGCCGACCACCTCGTCGATCTTCTCCCGGTAGACGGGGAAGCGGGACAGGCCCGTGGCGCGGGTCAGGTTGACCACGTCCTCGGCGGTGGCCGAGGACTGCAGGGCGCTGACCTTCACGCGCGGCGTCATCACGTGCTGCGCGGTCAGCTCACCCAGCGACAGGGTTCTGACGAAGAGGTCGGCCGTGTCCTGTTCCAGGGCGCCGGCCCGGGCCGAGTGACGGGCCAGGGAGACGAGTTCGCCGGGGGTGCGGGCCGAGGCCAGCTCCTCGGCGGGCTCGATGCCCAGGGCGCGTACGAGCCGGTTCGCGACGGCGTTGAGGCCGGCGATGACCGGGCGGAACAGGCGGGCGAAGACATGCTGCGGGCCCGCGACGAAGCGCGCGACCTGAAGCGGCCTGGACACCGCCCAGTTCTTGGGCAGGAGCTCGCCGATCACCATCTGCACGGCGGAGGCCAGCAGCATGCCGACGACGACCGTGACACCGGAGACGGCTCCCTCGGGTATGCCGATCGAGGTGAACGGGCCGTGCAGCAGCTCCGCGAGCGCCGGTTCGGCGAGCATGCCGACGACGAGGGAGGTGATGGTGATGCCGAGCTGGGTGCCGGAGAGCTGGAAGGACAGTTCCTTGAGCGATTCGACGACGCGGTGGGCGCGCCGGTCGCCCTCGGCGGCGGCCTTCTCGGCCTCGGGCCGCTCGACCGTCACGAGGCCGAACTCGGCCGCCACGAAGAATCCGTTGGCGAGAATCAGCAGGAACGCGGCTGCCAGGAGCAGCAGGGGGGTGGTCATGATGCCGCCGCCTCCGCACGGTCGCGGACCTCGAAAACGGGGTCCGCGCTATGTCGGCAGGGGGCGGCGCAGGTACTACAGGACGATCCGTCCATCGCCGGAGAGGGTCACTCCTCGGTTAGCAGGAGCCTCTGTGCACCGGGCGGGGCAGCAGAGGCGGAGGCGCATCCGTTCACGCCTCCGCCAACAGATTAATCAAGACACGGCCCGGTGCGGCAGTGGCAGCCGCCCTGTGGATTGCCCGAGTCAGCTCTGATGCCGCTCGTCGGCCACGGAACGGGCCTCGGCGAGCGCCCGCAGGGACCGGGCGTCGGCGATCGCCCGCTGCCTTGCGAGACCAGGCTGAATACCGAGGACAGGCAGGCTGGTGCCGTCGCTGAGGTTGAGGAACACCCAGGGGTCGCCGGGCCGCAGGGTCACCTGAAGGATCTCGGCCCACTCCAGCCGGCGCTTGTTCGTGAGGTTCACCACGGTGACACCGGACTCGTCGGCGACGACCTTGGGCCGGGCCAGCAGGAGCAGCACCGCGTCCAGCAGAAGCGCCGTGACGACGAAGCTGAGGCGCTCCGCGGGGCTGAGCTGCTTCAGCAGCATGGCGACGGCCGTGATCACGACCAGGATCGCCACGGCGGCGGTGAGCAGCACCGCTCGGGTGCTGCCCGGCCGAAAAGTGACGGGCAGAGTGGGCAGATCGGACATCGGTGTTCGCCCCTCAGAGACGGCAGGCGTGGATGGCCGTGGTCAGGATGGCCCGGGCGCCGATGTCGTAGAGGTCGTCCATGATCCGCTGCGCCTCCTTGGCCGGGACCATCGCGCGGACGGCGACCCAGCCCTCGTTGTGCAGCGGGGAGACGGTCGGCGACTCCAGACCGGGGGTGAGGGCGACGGCCTTCTCGAGCTGCTCCACTCGGCAGTCGTAGTCCATCATCACGTACGTCCGGGCGACCAGGACGCCCTGGAGGCGGCGCAGGAACTGCTGCACCTTGGAGTCGTCGGCGTCCGCGCCGGTGCGGCGGATCACGACGGCCTCGGACTTCATGATCGGCTCGGCGACGACCTCGAGGCCCGCGTTGCGCAGCGAGGTGCCGGTCTCGACGACGTCCGCGATGACCTGGGCGACGCCGAGCTGGATGGCGGTCTCCACGGCACCGTCGAGGTGGACGACGGAGGCGTCGATGCCGTGGTCGGCGAGGTGCGCGGCGACGATGCCCTCGTAGGAGGTGGCGACGGTCTTGCCTGCGAGGTCCGCCAGGCCGCCGATGGTGCCGGGCTTGCAGGCGTAGCGGAAGGTGGAGCGGGCGAAGCCGAGCGGGAGGATCTCCTCGGCGTCGGCGCCCGAGTCGATGAGCAGGTCGCGTCCGGTGAGGCCGATGTCGAGCTGGCCGGAGGCGACGTAGATGGCGATGTCGCGGGGGCGGAGGTAGAAGAACTCGACCTCGTTCACCGGGTCGACGATCCGCAGCTCCTTGGACTCCCGGCGCTGCTGGTAGCCGGCCTCATGCAGCATCTCCGCCGCAGGGCCGGACAGGGAACCCTTGTTGGGGACGGCGATGCGCAGCATGAGGTCGGCTTCCTTCGCGTGGTGTCTTACGGGAACGGGTGCGGCTGGCCGCGGCTTACAGGTGGGCGTAGACGTCGTCGAGGGAGATGCCGCGGGCGACCATCATCACCTGGACGTGGTAGAGCAGCTGCGAGATCTCCTCGGCGGCCGCCTCCTTGCCCTCGTACTCGGCGGCCATCCAGACCTCGGCGGCCTCTTCTACGACCTTCTTGCCGATGGCATGGACGCCCTTCTCGACCAGTTCTGCGGTGCGGGAAGTGGCGGGATCGCCCTGGGCGGCCTTGTGCTGGAGCTCGGTGAAGAGCTCCTCGAACGTCTTCTTGGACATGGTGACGCTCAGCCTATGCCACACACGGCTTCCGTCATCGCCAGGGTTCGGATACCGAGCGGAGGGTGGCCGCGGTCGCCACCGCCGCCGTCACCGCCTCGTGTCCCTTGTCCTCGTTCGAGCCGGGCAGGCCCGCGCGGTCCAGGGCCTGCTCGTCGGTGTCGCAGGTCAGCACGCCGAAGCCGACCGGGACGCCGGTCTCGACCGACACCTGGGTCAGGCCCTGGGTCACGCCCTGGCACACGTACTCGAAGTGGGGGGTACCCCCGCGGATGACGACACCCAGGGCCACGATCGCGTCGTAGCCGCGGCCCGCGAGGACCTTGGCGACGACCGGGAGCTCCCAGCTTCCGGGGACCCTGAGCAGGGTCGGCTCGTCGATGCCCAGGTCGTGCAGGGCGCGCAGGGCGCCGTCGACCAGACCGTCCATCACCTTCTCGTGCCACTGTGCCGCGATGACGGCGACCCTGAGGTCACCCACATTGCGTACGGACAGTTCCGGTGCACCCTTGCCGCTCACGTCTCTCCTCAGAGCTTTCTCACTGCTGACTTGCTGTGCTGACTCGCTGTGCTGTCTTACTGGTTGCTGCAGGCCGGCACGGTGGTCGTGTCGAGCCAGGGCAGGTCGTGGCCCATCCGGTCCCGCTTGGTGCGCAGGTAGCGGAGGTTGTGCTCACCGACGCTCACGGGCATCGGCACGCGTGCCGTGACGTCGATGCCGTGGCGGACGAGCGCGTCGGTCTTGTCGGGGTTGTTGGTCAGCAGACGCACGCCGCGCACGCCGAGGTCGGCGAGGATCTGGGCTCCCGCGGCGTAGTCGCGGGCGTCGGCGGGCAAGCCGAGTTCGAGGTTGGCGTCGAGGGTGTCACGGCCGCGCTCCTGGAGTTCGTAGGCGCGCAGCTTGGACATCAGGCCGATGCCGCGGCCCTCGTGTCCGCGCAGGTAGACCACCACTCCCCTGCCCTCGGCCTGGATACGGGCCAGGGAGGCGTCCAGCTGGGGACCGCAGTCGCAGCGGGCGGAGCCGAAGACATCGCCGGTGAGGCACTCGGAGTGGACGCGGACGAGGACGTCCTGGCCGTCGCCGATCTCACCGTGCACCAGGGCGACGTGCTCGACGCCGTCGACGGTGGAGCGGTATCCGTAGGCCGTGAACGTGCCGTGGGCGGTGGGCAGTCGGGTCTTGGCCTCGCGGCGGACGGTCGGCTCGCTGCCGCGGCGGTAGGCGATCAGGTCCTCGATGGAGATGATCGTCAGGCCGTGCTTGCGGGCGAAGGGGATCAGCTCGGGCAGGCGCAGCATCGTGCCGTCCTCGCCGGCGATCTCGACGATCGCTCCGGCCGGACGCAGGCCCGCGAGGCGGGCGAGGTCGACGGCGGCCTCGGTGTGGCCGTTGCGGGTCAGGACCCCGCCGGGCCGGGCGCGCAGCGGGAAGATGTGGCCGGGTCGGACGAAGTCGTCGGGCCCCGTGACGCCGTCGGCGAGCAGCCGGAGCGTGGTGGCGCGGTCGGAGGCCGAGATGCCGGTGCTCACGCCGTGCGCGGCGGAGGCGTCGACGGAGACCGTGAACGCGGTCTTCATCGACTCGGTGTTGTCCTCGACCATCTGCGGCAGGCGCAGCCGGTCGAGTTCGTCGCCCTCCATTGGGGCGCAGATCAGGCCGCGGCACTCGCTCATCATGAAGGCGACGATCTCCGGGGTCGCCTTCTCGGCGGCGATGACGAGGTCGCCCTCGTTCTCCCGGTCCTCGTCGTCGACGACCACGACCGGGCGGCCGGCCGCGATGTCGGCGATGGCCTGCTCGACGGGGTCGAGCGCGAAGTCCTCGATGTCGTCGGTGTACACGATGGTTGCCGCGCTCATGCCGGCGCTCCTTCCAGGGTGGGCTGTGCTGCCGCGCGCGAGCGCAGCCACCAGTCGCGCATGCCCCACAGGACGAGCGCGCCGTAGATGATGTAGACGAAGCCGGAGAAGGCGAAGCCGTTGGCGAAGTTCAGCGGGACGCCGACCAGGTCGACCAGGAGCCAGGCGAACCAGAACTCGACCATGCCGCGGGCCTGGGCGTACATCGCGACGATCGTGCCGACGAAGATGTACGCGTCCGGCCAGGGGTCCCAGGAGAGGGTCGGGAAGGCGGTGAACAGGCCGCCGACCGCGAGGGTGCCGACAGCGGCCGCGCCGGCCAGTGCCCCGCGCTCGCGCCAGGTGGCGAACCGTACGGCGATGGAGCCGTCCTGGGCCTGCTGCCGGCCGCGGTTCCACTGCCAGAAGCCGTAGGTGGCGACGAGCATCACGACGATCTGCTTGCCGGCGCTGCCCGCGAGGTGGGCGCTGGCGAAGGCCGCGAAGAGGATGAGGCCGGAGAGGAACTGGGCGGGCCAGGTCCACAGGGAGCGGCGCCAGCCGAAGGCGAGGCCGATCAGGCCGATCACGTTGCCGATCATGTCCGACCACTTGATGTGCTGGCCGAAGAGCGTGAAGGCCTCGGAGTTGAGCCAGTTCACCGGTCCGCCCCCCGCACACGGTCGCCCATCATCCGCTCGACGTACTTGGCGATGACGTCCACCTCGAGGTTGACCGGGTCGCCGGGGCCCTTGTGGCCGAGCGTGGTCAGGTCGAGGGTGGTGGGGATGAGGCTCACGGTGAAGTAGTCGGGGCCGGCGTCGACGACGGTGAGGCTGATGCCGTCGACGGTGATGGAGCCCTTCTCGACCACGTAGCGGGTGAGGTCCGCGGGGAGGGAGATCTTCACGATCTCCCAGTTCTCGGACGGCTTGCGTTCCAGGATCTCGCCCGTGCCGTCGACATGGCCCTGCACGATGTGCCCGCCGAGGCGTTCGCCGACTGCCATGGGGCGTTCGAGGTTGACGCGGGTGCCGACCGCGAGGGCGCCCAGGCTGGAGCGGTTCAGGGTCTCGGCCATCACGTCGGCGGTGAACTCGTCGCCCTCGTGGTCGACGACCGTGAGGCAGACGCCGTTGACCGCGATGGAGTCGCCGTGCTTGGCGCCTTGGGTGACGATGGGACCGCGCAGACGGAAGCGACAGGCGTCGTCGAGGGTCTCGACGGCGGTGATCTCGCCCAGCTCTTCGACGATTCCGGTGAACACTTCCCGGGTCCTCCTGCCTCTTGGGGCACGGACTCCGGGGCTGTCGATGACGACAGATGTACGAGCAGAGACACCGGGGGCGACGCCGGACGGAGCCCGCCCCGAGGACGGACTTCTTCGGCGGCACGCACGTATGCCTGCCCGCCGCGCACTGCCTCCCATCCGGACTTTAACCGTCGGTCCAGGAATTTCACCTGGTCAACCGATCGCTGGAGGCGACCGGGTCGCGGACTGTAACCGCCGGTTCGGACTTTCACCGACCCCGGAGTGCGCTGCTACTGGTACACGGCCAGTGTGCCACGCCTGATCGACGTTCAAAGAGGCGATCGGTGTGGGCTGCCTCACAGACCGTGTCGCCGCGCTCACCGGGATTGGTACGCACCTATTGACGGTGTGGTCTAGTCCTTTCTAGGGTCGGCTCCAGGGTTGACACGCCCCAGCGGACCGGCCCGGCGACGGTGACGACGGCCCTTGCCCGTCGCCGGGCCTCCCCACGCCGTGCGGGACGGCGTTCTGGCAGGGTGAGCCCCATGACCACCACGATCGCCGAGGAGTTCGAGGTCCACCGGCCCCGGTTGTTCTCGCTCGCCTACCGGCTGCTGGGCTCCGCCGAGGAGGCCGAGGACGCGGTCCAGGACGCGTATCTGCGTTACAGCGGGGCCGACCGTGGGGGGATCGAGCATCCGGCGGCCTGGCTCGCCAAGGTCGTCACGAACCTCTGCCTGAACCGGCTGACGTCCGCGCGCGCCCGGCGCGAGCGGTACGTCGGGACCTGGCTGCCTGAGCCGGTGGTCACCGGGGGCGGCGCGCTCGGCCCGATGGAGTCGGCCGAGCAGCGGGACGCCGTGTCGATGGCGATGCTGGTGCTGCTGGAGCGGCTCACGCCGACCGAACGGGCGGTGTACGTGCTGCGGGAGGCGTTCGGGTACGGGCATCGGGAGATCTCCGGCGTGCTGGATCTGAGCGAGGCGAACTGCCGTCAGCTCTACCGGCGGGCCGTGCGGCGGGTGGGCGAGCCGCAGGCCCGTTTCGAGCCCGCGTCCGAGCAGCAGGAGGAGCTGGTCGCGTCGTTCATCACGGCGGCCCGCGACGGCGACCTGGCCGGGCTGGAGAAGCTGCTCGCGGCCGATGCCACGTGGTGGAGCGACGGTGGCGGCAAGGTCACGGCGGCCCGCCGGCCGATCGAGGGCGGTCCCAGGATCGCCCAGTTCCTGGCGGGCGGGGGCCCGAAGTTCTCGGTGGGCCTGGACTTCACGCCGGCCGAGGTCAACGGCGCGACAGGGCTGGCGACCTGGGCAGGCGACACGCTCGTCGGTCTGGCGGCGTTCGAGGTGCGAGACGGGCTGGTCACCGGGGTACGGGCCGTGGTCAATCCGGAGAAGCTGGCCTTCGCACGGCGTCAGCTCGCCCGGTCGTAGGGCCCGCCGGGCGCGGCCGCGGGACGGCCGGGTGTGTCTGTCACATTCGGCAGGGGTGTTCGGTCTCAGCTGACGAAGGGCGCTCCAGCCCGAGCGCCCGGGCCTTCGAAGGGACGGAACAGCATGACCACGATCCTGGTGACCGGCGGCACCGGAACACTCGGCCGACTCGTCGCCGAGCGGCTGCGCACGGACGGGCACGAGGTGCGGGTGCTCAGCCGGCACACCCAGCCGTACGCGGTCGACCTGCGCGAAGGCGGGGGCCCGCTGGACGCGGCCGTCGCCGGTGTGGACACGATCGTGCACTGCGCGTCGGCGCAGAAGGGCGATGAGCAGGCGGCGGCGAACCTGATCAGGGCGGCGCGCGGGGCCGGGGTGCGGCACCTCGTCTACATCTCGATCGTGGGCGTCGACCGGGTGCCGCTCGGCTACTACAAGAGCAAGCTCGCCGTGGAGCGGCTGGTCGAGGAGTCGGGGCTCGGCTGGACCGTACTGCGGGCGACGCAGTTCCACGACCTGCTGGTCATGATGATGCGGGGGCTGTCGAAGCTGCCGGTCCTGTTCCTGCCGGCCGGTGTCCGGGACCAGCCCGTCGAGGTGGCCGAGGTCGCGGACCGGCTGGTCGAGCTGGCGGCGAGCGCCCCGGCGGGGCGGGTCGAGGACATGGGCGGGCCGGAGGTGCGGACGTTCGAGTCGCTGGCCCGCGCCTATCTGAAGGCGTCCGGCCGGCGTCGGGCGGTGGTGAACATACCTCTGTGGGGAGCGGCGTACCGGGGCTTCCGGAGCGGCGGTCATCTGACGCCGCAGCGGGCGGTCGGCACGGGGACGTTCGAGGAGTATCTGGTGGGGCGGTTCGGGGACGGGCAGGTGCGGACGGGGAGCGGGCGGTCCCAGGCGTAGCGGGGACTCGGCCGGTGGCCCGCGGCGCGCCCTACCAGCGCTGGATGGGCCGCTCCCCGGGGGTGAAGAGTTCCTCTTGAGCGCGGTCACGGGCCGTGAGGAGGGCGCCGCGCAGGACGGCGCCGCCGCCCAGGGTGGTCGTCCGCACCTCCGTGGGCAGGGGCGTCATCCGGGCGATACGGTCCTGCACCCGGCCGGCGAGCTCCTCACCACCGGCCTGCCCGACCTCACCCCCGAGCACCACGCACCCGGGGTCCAGAATCGCCACCACCGAGGCGACTCCGACGGCGAGCCGATCGGCGAGGGCGTCGAGGAAACGGACAGCCGGGGTGGCGGAGGGGGACGGGGGCACCTCGTCCCCGCTCGACGGAGGCGCCCCGTCCCTGCTCGACGGGGGCGCCCCGTCCCTGCTCGACGGAGGCACCTCGCCCTCCACGCCCCGCACCTGACCCGCCGCGGCCCTCACCACACCCACCGCCGCCCGTACCACTCCCACCACCGACGGCTCCTGTCCCGGCTCCGCCAAAATCCCGTGCTCCGCCGCCAGGTCCACGACCGCGGTCGACGCGGCCAGGCCGTGGAAGCCGCCCTCGCAGTCCGTCGCGGACGGCAGCGTGGTCGTGCCCGGGACCGGGAGGAAGCCGATTTCGCCGGTGCCGCCTGAGGCACCGCGTCGTAGCGCGCCGTCGAGGACCACGGCCGCGCCCGTGCCGTGGCCCAGCCAGAGCAGGACGAACGTGTCCCGGTCCCGGGCGGCGCCGTCGCGCTGCTCGGCCAGCGCCGCGAGGTTGGTCTCGTTCTCGACGCTCACCCGCGCCTCGGGCAGCCGCTCCTGGAGGGCGGCGACCAGACGCCGGTGCCACTCCGGCAGCCCGGAGGAGTCACGGAGTTCGCCGCTGGCCGGGTCGATCAGCCCGGGAGCCCCGATGCCGACGGTGTGCAGCCGGTCGGCGCCGGCCTCCTTCACCACCCGCTCGACCAGCGCGACCGCATGCTCCACGGCGGGACCCGTGGCCATGTCACCCCCGATGGGCACCGAGGCCTCGGCCAGTACCCGGCCCACCAGGTCGGCGACGGCCACGGAGACACCCTCGGTGCGTACGTCCAGCGCGGCGAGGTGCGCCCGGTCGGCGACGATGCCGTACACCTTGGCGTTGGGCCCGCGCCGCTGCTCCCCCGCCTCGCCGACCACCGAGATCAGTCCGGCGACGGTGAGGCGTTCGACGAGGTCGGCGACCGTCGGCCGGGACAGACCGGTGAGCTGCTTCAACTGCCCTGCCGTCAGCGGGCCCTCCTGCTGGAGCAGACGCAGGGCGAACCGGTCGTTGATGGCCCGGGCGGTGCTCGGGGATGCGGGCATGCCGGGATCCTTCCAGATCGGCGAGTCCGTCGGCCGTGGCCCGCCGGGAAACCCTCTTATTATCAGGCAGGGTTCCTGATAGTTTATGCCCGCATGACGTGAGCGCGGCAGAAACCTGGAGGGGGACCGCAGAATGGGCAACGTGGCCGACGAACTGCGCGAGGTGAAACGGTCCCGGTACGCCGTGGCCGCGGTCTTCGCCGTGCACGGCGCCGTGACCGGCTCGTTCGCCACCCGCGTGCCCTGGATCCAGGACCACGCGGGCGTGAGCGCCGGGCAGTTGGGGATCGCGCTCGCCTTCCCCGCGCTCGGCGCGTCCGTCGCGATGCCGCTCGCCGGCAGCGTCAGCCACCGGTTCGGGGCCCGCAACGCGCTGCGCGGACTGATCGCCCTGTGGACCCTCTCGCTGGTCCTGCCGTCCCTCGCCCCGAACCTGCTCACGCTCTGCCTGGCCCTGTTCACGTACGGCGCGACGGCGGGCATGGCGGACGTGGCGATGAACGCGCTGGGCGTCGAGATCGAGAACCGCCTCGGCCGGTCGATCATGTCCGGGCTGCACGGCATGTGGAGCGCAGGTGCCCTGATCGGCTCGGCGGCCGGCACGCTCGCCGCGCACCTCGGCTCGGACGCCCGGCTGCATCACGTGCTGGCCGCCGCGGTCCTCACCGTGATCGGCGTGGTGGCCTGCCAGTGGGTGCTCGATCTCCAGCCCGCCGAGGACGAGGAGCCGCCGCCGAGGTTCGCGCTGCCGCCCCGGTCGGCGCTGCTCATCGGCGCGATCGGGTTCTGCGCGGTGTTCGCCGAGGGCGCGAGCCTGGACTGGTCGGCGGTCTATCTGCGCGAGCAGTTGGAGACCTCGGCCGGTCTCGCGGCGGCCTGCACGACGGGCTTCACGCTCACCATGGCCATCGCCCGGTTCGCCGGCGACAGGGTCGTGGACCGCTTCGGTGCCGTGCGGACCGTACGGGTCAGCGGTGTGCTCGCCGTTCTCGGCGGTCTGCTGATCGTCGTCGCGGACCACCCGGCGGTGGCCATGAGCGGATTCGCGCTGATGGGGCTGGGCATCGCGGTCGTCGTGCCGCTGTGCTTCGCGGCGGCCGGCCGCAGCGGCTCCAACCCGAGCCTGGCCATCGCGGGCGTCGCGACCATCACGTACACCTCGGGCCTGATCGCGCCGAGCGCGATCGGCATGCTGGCCCAGGCGACCAGCCTGATGGTGTCGTTCTGCCTGGTGACGCTGCTGTCCTGCGGCCTGGTGGCGTTCGCGCGGGTGCTGCGCCCGGGCGACCGGGCGAAGATCAGCCGGCCGGAGGCGGCGGCGGTTCCGGACCCGCGGCCCTGAGCCGGCACCCGGCCGGGGTGGACACGCGGACGCCCTGATCAGCCCCGGTCATCAGCACCGTCGGCGCACCCGGACAATGGTCCGGATACTCACACGCACGACGAAAGCGATACCGCACCATGGATCTCGGCGTCCGCTGGAAACTGCACGGCGACGGACGCACCCCGGCGCCCGGCGCGGTGGTCCGCCCCGACGAGCGGCTCTCGTGGCCCCGCACGGCCGGACTCGGCGCCCAGCACGTGGTGGCCATGTTCGGTGCGTCCTTCGTGGCTCCGGTCCTGATGGGCCTGGACCCCAACCTCGCGATCATGATGTCGGGCGTCGCGACCGTCGTGTTCCTGCTGGCCACGCGCGGCCACGTCCCCAGTTACCTGGGCTGCTCGCTGTCCTTCGTGGGTGTGGCGGCGGTCATCCGCGCGCAGGGCGGCAGCAGCGCCACCGTCACCGGCGCGGTCTTCGTCGTCGGCGCCGCGCTGTTCCTGGTGGGGCTCGCCGTGCGGCGGTTCGGCGCGCGGATCATCCACGCCACGATGCCGCCGATCGTGACCGGCGCCGTGGTGATGCTGATCGGCTTCAACCTGGCGCCGGTGACGGCCTCGACGTACTGGCCGCAGGACCAGTGGACGGCTCTGCTGACGATGCTGTTCACCGGTCTGGCGGTCGTCTGTCTGCGCGGTTTCTGGTCCCGGATCGCGATCTTCCTGGGGCTGGTCTTCGGATACGGCATCTCCTGGGTGTTCGACCTGGTCTTCGGCAAGATCCACTCGGTGGACGCGAGCGGCAAGCTCACCGACCACTGGCGGCTCGACCTCTCCGGCGTGGACAAGGCCGACTGGATCGGGCTGCCGACGCTGCACGGCCCGTCCTTCGAGTGGTCGGCGATCCTGGTCGCCCTGCCGGTCGTCATCGCGCTGGTCGCGGAGAACGCCGGGCATGTGAAGGCGGTCGGCGAGATGACCGGCGAATCTCTGGACAACAGGCTCGGCACGGCGATCTCGGCCGACGGCGTCGGCTCGATGCTGTCCACGGCGGTCGGCGGCCCGCCCAACACCACGTACTCCGAGAACATCGGCGTGATGGCCGCGACCCGCGTCTACTCGACGGCCGCCTACTGGGCCGCCGCCGGCTTCGCCCTGCTGTTCGGCGTCTGCCCGAAGTTCGGCGCGGTCGTGGCGGCGATCCCGGGCGGGGTGCTCGGCGGCATCACCGTCATCCTGTACGGCATGATCGGCCTGCTCGGCGCCCAGATCTGGCTCAACGCCAGGGTGGATCTGCGCAATCCGCTGAACCTGGTCCCGGCGGCGGCGGGCATCATCATCGGCGTCGGCAACGTCACCATCAAGTTCACGGACACGTTCTCGCTGAGCGGCATCGCGCTCGGCACGATCGTCGTCATCACCGGCTACCACGCCCTGCGGGCCTTCGCCCCGGCCCATCTGAAGACACAGCATCCGCTGCTGGACGAGGGCACCTCGTCCTACGACGAGGACAAGCCGTAGCGTCCTACGGCGAGGCCGGCTCGTAGGGCCCTACGGCGCGGCCAGCTCGTAGGCGTACGACGCCGTGAAGGTCCCCGGCCTGCCCTTGCAGCCGTCCGACTCCCCGGGCAGCTTCACCCACAGATAGGCGTGGATCCGGGCCTCGCCGGTGCCGAGGGCCGGTGTCCGGCCGAGCTTGCGGCCCGACGGATCGCACCACTCCCCGTCGGCCGGGGCACCGTTGCCGTTGCGGCTGGTGTCAATGACGGCGCCCAGGCCCGCCGGGCCGCCGAGGGCGTCGAGGACCCGCCGGTCGTAGGCGATCTCGTCGACCGTGGTGTGGAAGTTGGAGACGTTGCTGAAGATCCCGTCGGAGGACTCGGGCGAGGCGGCGCCGGCCTGCCGCAGCCATGCCGCCTGCTTGCCGGGCGCGTTCCAGCCCGAGTGTCCCGCGTCGAAGTACACGCGTGCCCGGGGGTTGGCGGCCTTCAGGACGCGGCCGGCCCGGGCCAGCGAGGCGAAGCGGTCCGCGCGGTCACCGGCGGAGAGGCACTCGGTCTGGGCGACCGAGTCCGGCTCCAGGACGACGATGACCTCGCCGGAGCCCAGCCCCGCCGCGAACCGGTCGATCCAGGCGTCGTACGCCTCCAGATCGGGCGCCCCGCCCTGGGAGTGGCCGCCGCAGTCCCGGCCGGGTATCGCGTACGGCACGACGACGGGCACCCGGCCCTGTGCCGTACCGCCGGACGTCACCGCGGCGACCCGGGCGGTGAGCGTGTCCGGGGAGTAGTCGGCGAACCAGACGGCGGCCGGCCGTTCGGCGATGCGGGAGGCGATGACCGCGTGGCGCGGGTCGCCGTCGTGGGCCCGTATCCAGTCGAGCACCTGGGAGTCGGGGTGGCGGTAGAGCCGGCCGGTCACGGCACCGGCCGGCTTTCGCTTCCTGGTCTCGGTCCTCGGGGGTGATGGCGCGGGGACGGCGCTCTTCGTCGAAGACGGTGTGGGCGAGGCGGAGTCGGAGATCGACGGGGACACCGAGGGCACCGCGGGCAGGGGCGCGAAGCGGGGCGAGGCGGACACCTCGGGAGTCCGGGCCTCGTCCGAGGACCGCCGGTCGTCGACCGCGGAGAGCGCCCCGGCGACCACGCCGGCCGCGACCACGACGGAGGCCGCCACGACCATCGCGCCGCGCCGGGCGGCGCGCCTGCGCTCGGCCCTGCGGGCGGCCAGGCGCTGGGCACGTAAGCCTGACACGGTGCTGCTCCCCCTCCCCCTGCGGCGGGCGGCGTTCCCCCGTTTCGGGGAAGCGCCGGGCCAGCCGGTACTCCCGCCAGCCTAGAGCTGGGACTCTGCCCGCATGCCGCGATGCGAACAAGTCCCCACAGCCGTGGACACTCCGGTCGACGGAGTCATCTCCCGTATGCGCGCCCTCGATGCGGCCCTGCACCCCCGGGACGGGGTGGCGGTCTTCAACCGCGTCTACCTCGCCGTGACGGAGGCGGTGGACCGGTACGTCGACACCGGGCGGTTCGCGGACCCGCACGCCGCGATCACGCTGGACGTACGGTTCGCGCAGCGGTACCTGGAGGCCGTCGAGGCGGCGGCCGGCGAGCGGCGCCCACCCGCCTGCTGGCGGCCGCTGTTCCAGTTCCGCCGGCATCCCGGGGTACGGCCGTTGCAGTTCGCCCTCGCGGGCATCAACGCGCACATCGGGCACGATCTCGCGCTGGCCGTCGTGGACACCTGCCGTACGCTCGACTGCGCACCCGCCGACCTGGAGGACGAGTTCGACGCGGTGGGCGATCTCCTCGTCTCGCTGGAGGAGCGCATCCGCGAAGATCTGATGCCGGGCCCCGACCTCCTCCAGATCGCCGACCCGCTGACCCATCTGCTCGGCTCCTGGAGCCTGGACCGCGCCCGGGACGCCACCTGGACGGCGGCCCGGGCCCTGTGGGCACTGCGCGGACTCCCCGACGTGGCCCAGGAGTTCACCGAACACCTGGACGCGGCGGCGGGCCTCGCGGGGCGCATGCTGCTCACGCCGTTGCAGAGATGATCCAACTCGGTTGCCCTGGCGGCGACTTCGGTCGTGGGCTTGGTGACAGGATCGTTCACTACGCTGTGCGCGCATGGTCGGATTACGCGCGTGGGCGACTCGTCGGCGCAGCTCGGTGCTCTTGGTCCTCGATGCTCTGGGCGGCGTTTCCTGGGTGGCGCTCGGGCTCTCGCTCGCCCTGGTCTGGGGGAGCTTCGTCGGATTCGTCACGCGAAGCGAGGAGGAGGACCGGCGCGGTGGTGCCGCGATGGCACCGGCACCCCCGTCCGACCAGTTCTCCTATGCCGAGGAGATCGAGCGGGAGCGTCGCCACCTCTTCGACGTCACGGTCGTCCACACGAATCCTCGAGCCCTGGGGCTCGTGGCGGATGCGTCGCCGCGCCGGTTCCGGGTCGAGATTCCGGGCGCCCGGGTCGCGTCCGACCCCGGCGAGTCCCAGGCGGTCGCCAGCGCGGGTACGCAGATAGGGGTGAAGCTGCATTGCTCCGGTGCCGGTGTGCGGTGCACGCCACTGTCGTCGGAACGACAGAGTGTCCTGAACCGCAAGGACGTCGCCGTCTGGTTGTGGGAAGTGCGGGCCGAGCGTGCGGGGACGTTCAGCGTCGCGCTCACCATGACTTCCTACCTCCGCGACACCGACACGGTGCTGGTGGAGAAGCCGCCCCTGATCTGGAGCGTGGACGCGGTGGCGCCGCCGGCGGACGACGACTGGCTCTCCTGGGCCAGGGACCTGTGGCGACAGGTGACCGAGGCGATCACCGGCCTGGGCGGACTCGCCGTGTCCGTGAGCGCCATCGCCGCCGTGATCGCCATGGTGATCCGACGCAGGCTTCCGGCCGGTGAGCCGGACGACGACGCCGGCACCGCCCCTCCTGTACCGGAGGTCGGCCGACGCCCGCGGCCGCGACCGGTGCGGCGGGTACAGCGGGTGCGGCGGGTGCGCTCACGCCTCGGTCGGACCTCTCGCAGGGCCCGAGCCCGTCAGTCCTCCGGGAGTTCCACCGGCGCGATCTCGTCATAGACGTCGCCGGGCCCCGGGTTGGTCGGGTCGGTCGTGCCGCCGAAGTGGTGCATGACGCCCCAGACCGCGTTGAGGGCGGTCTGGACGGCTCCCTCGGCCCAGCCTGCCGTCCAGGAGATGTCGTCGCCGGCGAGGAAGATGCCGCGCTTGTCCTCGGGCAGCTCCTCCTGCACGAAGTGCGTGAACAGGCGCCGCTGGTAGCGGTAGTGGCCGGGCAGGTTGGCCTTGAACGCGCCCATGAAGTAGGGCTCGTTCTCCCAGGAGACGGTCACCGGGTTGCCGATGATGTGCTTGCGGATGTCGACCTTGGGATAGATCTCGCCGAGCGACTTCAGCATGACCTCCATCCGCTCGTTCGCGGACAGCGGCAGCCACTTCAGGCTGTCGTCGCACCAGGTGTAGGAGAGGCAGATGACGGCGGGCTTGTCCGGGCCGTCGTCGAGGAGGTAGGTACCGCGCGTCATACGGTCGGTGAGCGTCATCGACATGACGTCCCGGCCGGTCTCCTCGTCCTTGTCCAGCCAGAACGGCCGGTCCACGGGCACGAAGAGCTTCGAGGACTCCATGTAGTGGGTCCGCTCGATCGCGGTCCAGTGGTCGATCGGGAAGAGCGAGTCGTCACAGGCGATCTTCGACAGCAGCATCCAGGACTGGGCGGTGAAGATCGCCGTCCGGTAGGTGCGAATGTCGCCGTGCGCGTCGGTTACCGTGATGCGGTTGCCGGCCGTGCGGTCCAGCCGGGTCACCGCCGGGCGCGGCTCGCCGCCCTCGTGCAGGCTCGCGAGCGAGGTCCCGTAGGCCCAGTGGACGATCTTCTCCGGCTCACGCTCCCAGAGGCGCAGCGGCAACTGCTGGGAGCCGCCGACGATGCCGCGGTGGTGGTCGTCGGCCTCGGTGTAGACGACGCGCAGGATCTCCAGGATGGAGTTGGGGAAGTCGGTGTCCCAGCCGCCCGTGCCGAAGCCGACCTGGCCGAAGATCTCGCGGTGCCGGAAGGACTTGAACGCCTCGGAGTCGCAGAGGAAGCCGTAGAAGGTCTGGTTGTCGAGCTTCTCGACGAGCCGGGACCAGATCTCGCGGATGCGCGGGACGTCCCGCTCCCGCAGGGCCTGGTTCATGTCGGAGAAGTCGGCGCCCTCCTCCAGGCACCTGTTCCACGCCTCGGCGACGTCCCGGTAGACCTGGGGCAGGTCGGCGACCGTCTCGGCGTAGTGCGACTCGCCCTTGAGGTCGACGACGGTCGACGGGGTCGCCTCCGCGAGGGGGTTGGGGAAGGACTGCGTCTGAAGACCGACCAGGTCGATGTAGTGCTGGAGCGCGGTGGACGACGGCGGGAAGCGCATCGCGCCCATCTCGGCGGTGAGGGACTCGTCGCACCCGTCGAAGCCCACCGTCCGCAGCCGGCCGCCGATTTGATCGGCCTCGTACACGACCGGCTTGAGGCCCATCTTCATCAGCTCGTACGCGGCGACGATGCCGGAGAGGCCGCCGCCGATGACCGCGACCTCCGTGCCGTGCTCGGTCGCGGGTATCTGCCCGAGACCCGCCGGGTGGGCGAGGAAGTCGTCGTAGGCGTACGGGAAGTCCGGGCCGAACATGGTGATCGGCGGCTGCTGCGCGTCTGCGTGCTCGACGGCGTTGGGCACGGTGGACGTCATGGGGTACGGACTCCTTGCAGAAGAGACAAACAGGTGTGAGGGGATCAGACGAGCGACCCGTAGAGGCCCGGGCGCCGGTCGAGCAGATACGGATTGGCCTCGCGGGACGCGGCGAGGAAGGCCGGGTCGACGTCGGCGAGGGCGAGCTCCTCGCCCCGTCCGGCCCGGGCGCGGGCGACCCCGTCGGGCCCGGCGAGCGTGGACAGCCCCACGAACTCGAACTCGCCTTCCCGGCCGACCCGGTTGACGTACGCGACGTACATCTGGTTCTCGAAGGCACGCACCGGGATCATCGACTCGGCGACGAACTGGAACGGGTGCATCTGGGCCGTCGGGACCAGAAGCAGGTCGGTGCCGGCGAGGGCGTGGGCGCGGACGTTCTCCGGGAACTCCACGTCGTAGCAGATCAGGATCCCGACGCGCAGACCGTCGATCTCCGCCTGGACGACCGGCTGGTCCCCCGGGGTGAAGTGGTCGCGCTCGAAGCAGCCGAAGAGGTGGGTCTTGCGGTAGTTCGCGAGCCGGGTGCCGTCGGCGGAGATGAGCTGGGCGGAGTTGAACACGGCGTCGCCCGCCCGCTCGGGGTAGCCGTAGGCGATCGCCAGCCCGTGGCCGGTCGCGATCTCGGCGATGGCGTCCGCGCAGTCTCCGTCGGCGGGCTCGGCGAGGCGACCGATGTCGTCGCCGATCGCGTACCCCGTCAGGAACATCTCCGCCGTGACGAGCAGCCCGGCGCCCGCGGCGGCGGCACGGCCCGCGGCCTCGTCGAGGACCTTGAGGTTCTCGACGGTGGAGCCGGGGCTGCCGGAGCTCTGGAGCAGGGCGGTGCGCATGCGTGTTCCTCACCGGTACGCGGGGATTTCGGGGGCCTGATAGACGGTACGGTCGGCGGGCTCGGCCGGACAAGGAGCAGCCGTTGCGCGCCGGTGAGCTGATCATTGCGTCCCTCGACGGCTCGGCGGCGATTCGTTGCGGGCCCGCGGTCGTACGTCGGTCCTCCCGTAGGCGCAGGCCCGTGCGGTGCTCCCCCGCCGGGCGGCGGAGGCGGGGTGACGTCCCCGGTGCGATGTGGCGCGGGCGCCGTGCCGGAACAGTGGTGAGCGTTCCGACGACCTGCTTCCCTTTGCGGAAAGGACCGCCATGAACCGCCGTACGAAGACCGCCGTGTTCGGGGCCGCGCTGCTGCTCACCGCGACCGCCGCCGCGGCCTCCGCCGCCGCGTCCTCCGGCTCCGGCTCCGGCTCCGGCTCCGGCTCCCCGGTGCAGGCGCGTGAGGCCGCCGCGCTCACCGGCAAGGCCAAGCTGTACCGCTCGGCCGGGGACGACATCACCTTCTCCTTCGACGCGCATCTGGCGGCGAAGGACAAGGCCGACCCGACGAAGGCCACCGGCACCTTCGAGTGGAGCCACTACCTGAACGGCGAGGGCGCCCGGGCGAAGGCGAAGGTCGACTGCCTGCTCACCGGCGGCAAGGTGGCCGTCGTCTCCGGTGTCATCACCTCCTCCGACCTGCCCGGCGCGAAGGGCAAGCGGGTCGGGATCACCGTGCACGACCTCGGTCACCGCGACCGGCTCGGCTACAGCTGGGCCTCGACGGGCACCCCGGTCGAAACGAAGGACCTGCCCAAGTGCGTGGGCTCCGCGCCCTTCGAGAAGGTCAAGAAGGGGACCGGCGACTTCTCGGTCACCCCCTGGCAGCCCGACCTCTAGCAGCCAGCAGCAGCGCGGCCACCAGGTACGGCACGGCGAACCACACGAAGGCCGTGCCGTGTCCGGTGGCCGTGCCGAGCGCCCCGTAGCCGAAGTACACGGCGACGGTGGCCAGGTCCGTGCCAAGACCGGCGACCGAGGTGAGGGTGGCCCGGCCGGAGTCGTCGATGCGCTGCTGGAGCCGGGCGTCGGCCAGCACGCTCGCCGCCTGGAAGCCGCCGAAGGCGAGCGCCACGAGGGCGATTCCGGCCAGGGTGCCGACGCCGGCGCCCACGGCCAGGGCGAGTGCCGCGCCCGCGAGCAGCGCCGCGAGGCCCTTGGCGCCGAGGCGTTCGCCCGCCCCGGCCAGCAGTCCTCCGGCTGTGGCGCCCGCCCAGATCAGCAGCAGCAGGTAGGGCACCAGCGCGTCGGAGACACCGGTGTCCCTCACCAGCAGCGGCGTGTACTCGTCGAGGGCGCCCCACACGGCGGTGACGGCCGGGACCAGGAGAAGCGCTCCGCGTACGGACCGGTCGGCGCGGGCCTCGGCGAGCCCGGCCTTCAGGGTCGCCGCCCAGCTTTCCTGCCCTGCCGCCGGGGTCCGGTGTTCCGGGAGCCGGGTCGCGGTCGCCGCCGCCAGCAGGCACACCAGCACGCTGGCGGCGCCGACGGCGGTGTGGCCGCCCCGGGCGAACACCGGTCCGGCCAGTCCGGTCGCCGCCATCACGGCCACCAGGCCTGCCGCCCGGGCCCGGCCCATGACACGGGCGTACCGGTCGGCCGCGCCGAGCCGCTCCAGTTCGTCGTGGACCAGTGCCTCGTACGCGCCGGAGGCGAGGGCTCCGCCCGCGCCCCACAGCACGAAGCCCAGCGCGAAGGCGCCGTACGACGGGAGGAGCGTCCACAGGGCGAAGCCGACGGCGGTGAGCAGCGGGCCGAGCCACAGCAGCGCCCGCCGGGAGACGGCGTCGGCCCAGGCGCCGGAGGGGACCTCCAGCAGCACGCCGGTGATCGACCACAGGGCGAACAGGGAGGAGATCTGCCAGACCGAAAGGCCGGTGTCGCGGAACAGGAGCGCGTACACCGGGTAGAGCAGGACGAAGTCCTCGAGGAACGCGTAGCCGTACAGCGTGCCGGTCAGCCGGCGAACGCCGGAGTCGCGGCGCGTGCGGCGGCCGGGGCGGTCCTCGAAAGGCGCGGCTGTGGATCAATGTCGCCAGGTCATGACACCGATGGTAGGCCGGTCGGGCACATCACGCCGCTGAATTACGTGGGCGATCCCGACGAGAAGCGCCGCAGCAGCGGCGACAGCACGAGCACGGACTTGGTCCGCTCGACGAACGGCTCCCCGGCGATCCGCTCCAGGACCCGTTCGAAGTGCCGCATGTCGGAGGCGAAGACCTGGGCGATCGCGTCCGCGTCCCCGGTGACGGTGGACGCGGCCACGACCTCCTGATAGCGCTCCAGGCCCCGCTGGATGGTCTCCGGGGAGGTGTTGCCCCGGCAGTAGATCTCGACGAACCCCTCGGTCTCCCAGCCGAGGGCGCCCGGGTCCACCCGGACGGTGAAGCCGGTGATGGCTCCGGTGGCGCGCAGCCGGTCCACCCGCCGTTTCACGGCGGGCGCGGACAGTCCGACGATCTGGCCGATGTCGGCGTAGGAGCGGCGGGCGTCCTCGGCGAGGGCGTGCACGATGCGTTCGTCGAGATCGTTCAGCACAGTGGGTTGATCACTTTTCGGATGGTGCGAGTCGGGAACGGCGATAGCCGTACACGAAGTAGAACACGAGCCCGACGGCCATCCAGACACCGAAGACCACCCAGGTCACGGCCGACAGGCTGCCCATCATCCACAGACAGAAACCGAAGCCCAGCGCGGGCATGACCGGGGAGAGCGGCACCCGGAAGGTGCGGGGCATGTCCGGGCGGGTCCGGCGCAGCACCACGACGGCCACGTTGACGAGCGCGAAGGCGAACAGGGTGCCGATGCTGGTGGCGTCGGCGAGCTGCCCGAGCGGGATCGCGGCGGCCAGCACACCGCAGAACAGCGACACGATCAGGGTGTTGGCGCGGGGGGTCTTGGTCTTCGGGTGGACCTTGGAGAAGACCTTGGGCACCAGCCCGTCGCGGGACATGGCGAAGAGGATGCGGGTCTGGCCGTACAGCACGGTCAGGACCACGCTGGCGATGGCGATGACCGCGCAGAACGCCAGCAGCGTGCCCCAGAAGGTCTGCCCGGTGACCTCGCGCATGATCTGGGCGAGGGCGGCCTCGGAGTCGGTGAAGTTCTTCCAGGGCTTGGCGCCGACAGCGACGGCCGCGACGAGGACGTACAGCAGCGTGACGATGACCAGCGACAGCATGATCGCGCGGGGCAGGTCGCGCTGCGCGTTCTTCGCCTCCTCGCCGGCGGTGGAGGCGGCGTCGAAGCCGATGTAGGAGAAGAACAGCGTGGCTCCGGCGGCGCTGACGCCCGCCATGCCCAGCGGCATGAAGTTCTCGTAGTTGCCGGAGCGGAAGCCCTGGACGCCGATGGCGCAGAACAGCACCAGCGCGGCGATCTTCACGATGACCATGACGGTGTTGGCGCGGGCGGACTCCTTGGCGCCGCCCAGCAGGAACGCCATCGCGAGCAGCACGACGATCAGCGCGGGCAGGTTGAACACGCCGCCGTCGCCGGGCGGGGCGGACAGGGCGGCCGGGATGGTGACGCCGATGGTCCCGTCGAGGAATTCGTTGAGGTACTCACCCCAGCCGACCGCGACGGCGGCGACGGACACGCCGTACTCCAGGACCAGGCACCAGCCGCAGACCCAGGCGATCAGCTCACCCATCGTTGCGTACGCATACGAGTACGAGGACCCGGCGACCGGGATGGTGCCCGCGAGCTCGGCGTACGACAGGGCCGAGAACAGGGCGGTGAGGCCGGCGATGACGAAGGAGAGCGTGACGGCCGGGCCGGCCTTGGGGACGGCCTCACCGAGGACGACGAAGATGCCCGTGCCGAGGGTGGCACCGATGCTGATCATGGTGAGCTGCCACAGGCCGAGGGAGCGCCGCAGCGACCCTCCCTCGCCCTGGCCACCCTCCGCGACCAGGTGTTCCACCGGCTTGCGACGCATGAGGCGCGCACCCACGCCCGGGGCGGGCGGGTCGGTCTGACTACTGCTGTGCGGGGGTGCGCCTTGGTCGAGCACGTGCTGGGCTCCTTATCGCTGCCGGTCAGGGCGGCAGGGACCGGCGGCACCTCTGGAGCAGAGACCCACCGAGCGGGGTCCCTGCCACGCCACGTACGAGGCGACAGCCTACGAGCATCGGCGTTGCTGGTGAAATGCAGCAACCTTGCGCATGCCCGCAAGATCGTTGCGTTCCTCGGGGCTCGGTGGGTGTTCGTTGCGGGACGGCTGTCGACCGTTGCGTGACGGGCCGTCAGAGGGACGTACCCCACACCTGCGAACGGCCCCCGGATTCCCGCAGGGCGGGACACCGAGGGCCGTGCGAAAGGGCGTTGGCCTGTCAGCTCCAGCTTGCGTGCAGGGGCTGGCCCTCGGCGTAGCCGGCGGCGCTCTGGATGCCGACGATGGCCTTCTCGGCGAATTCCTCCAGGGAGCCGGCACCGGCGTAGGTGCAGGAGGAGCGGACGCCCGCGATGACCGAGTCGATCAGGTCCTCGACGCCCGGGCGGGACGGGTCGAGGAACATGCGGGAGGTGGAGATGCCCTCCTCGAACAGCGCCTTGCGGGCGCGGTCGTACGCCGACTCCTCCGAGGTGCGGTTGCGCACGGCACGCGCGGACGCCATGCCGAAGGACTCCTTGTACGCCCGTCCCTGCGCGTCGTGCTGGAGGTCGCCCGGGGACTCGTAGGTGCCCGCGAACCAGGAGCCGACCATCACGTTGGACGCACCGGCCGCGAGCGCCATCGCCACGTCCCGCGGGTGGCGGACGCCGCCGTCGGCCCACACGTGCTTGCCGTACTTCTTCGCCTCGGCGGCGCACTCCAGGACGGCGGAGAACTGCGGCCGGCCGACGCCGGTCATCATGCGGGTGGTGCACATGGCGCCGGGTCCGACACCGACCTTGACGATGTCCGCGCCCGCCTCGATCAGGTCGCGCACGCCGGCGGCGGCCACGACGTTGCCCGCGACGATCGGCACCCGCGGGTCGAGGTCGCGCACCAGCTTCAGGGCGCTGATCATCGACTCCTGGTGGCCGTGCGCGGTGTCGATGACGAGCGCGTCCACGCCCGCGTCCAGCAGTTCCTGGGCCTTGCCCGCGACATCGCCGTTGATGCCGACGGCGGCGGCGACGCGCAGCCGGCCCTGCGCGTCGGTGGCGGGCTTGTAGAGCGTGGCGCGCAGGGCGCCCTTGCGGGTGAGGATGCCGGCGAGCGTGCCGTCCTTGTGGACGGCGGGGGCGTAGCGGCGGTTGGCGTGGTCGAGGGTGTTGAAGGCCTCGCCCGGGTCCATGTCCGCGTCGATGAGCAGCAGGTCCCGGGACATGACCTCCGTGAGCTGCGTGAAGCGGTCCACGCCGGACAGGTCGGAGTCGGTGACCACGCCGATCGGCCGGTGGTTCTCGTCGACGACGACCCCGGCGTTGTGCGCGCGCTTGGGCAGCAGCGCCAGCGCGTCCGCGACGGTCTGGTGCGGGGCCAGCATGATCGGGGTGTCCAGGACCAGGTGGCGGCTCTTCACCCAGGAGACGACGTCGGTGACCACGTCGTTGGGGATGTCCTGCGGTATGACGACGAGGCCGCCGCGGCGGGCCACGGTCTCGGCCATGCGGCGGCCGGCGATGGCGGTCATGTTGGCGACGACGAGCGGGATGGTGGTGCCCGTGCCGTCCGGGGAGCTGAGGTCGACGCCCTGTCGCGAGCCGACCGCGGAGCGGCTCGGCACCATGAAGACGTCGTCGTACGTCAGGTCGTACCCGGGCTGGATGTCATTGAGGAAACGCACGTGCTGCACATCCCAGTCGTTCAGAGGTGACCCCCGAACCGGACGGTCCGGGGGAAAGAGCACGTACTTCATTGTCCCACGACGACGGCCCGGAGGTCCCTGAGCAGATCATCCAGGCTGGTCAGGGGGCCTCTCGGAGGATGCTCCAAGCCCGAGGGTCACGAAGAGACCCGGGCCCCGGTCCGTCGCCTCGGCGAAGATCTCCTCCGCGACCTGCCACTCCTCGGGCCGCGTCTGGGCGTACGTCCGCCAGCCCCGCACGACGACCAGCAGCCCCCGCTCCTCGGACCCCTCGGGCCAGAGGGCGGGGTCGGCCAGGCAGTCGGCGAGGGCGTCCCAGTTCCGGCCGAACCAGTCGGGCAGGACCAGGTCACGGGCGCAGCGGTCCATGAGGCCCGCCTTGTCCGTGACCCCGTCGAGGTCCAGGACGAGCACGATCCGGCCCGCCGGGTCGTCCGGCACCTGGTGCGGCTCCCTCACCATCCGTCAGACTCCGTCCGGGTCGGCCCTGTTGAGCGCGGACTTCGGCGCCGGGCCCGCCGTCATCAGGTAGTCCGCGGCCGACGTGTCCGTGACCAGGCTGGTGACCAGCCCGGACCGCAGCACCGCGTCGATCGCGGGGCCCTTGCGCTGCCCGCCCGCGATGGCGACGACCTCGGGGACGCGGCGGAGCTGGTGGGTCTTGACCGTGATGCACCGCTCACCCAGGTCCCGGCCGACCCGGCGGCCCTCGGAGTCGAAGAGGTGCGCGGACATCTCGGCGGCGACACCGAGGGACGCGTAGTGCGCGCGCTCCTCGTCACTGAGCATGTCGTGCACCGTGGAGATGCCGGGCTCCCAGGAGCCGATGGAGACACAGGCGACGGTGACCTTGTCGAAGTGCTCGAAGGCCCGGGCGATCCCCGTCTGATTGCGCAGCGCCATGGCCGTGGCCGCGTCGGGCAGCAGCATCGGCGCGTAGATGGGGTGGGCGTCACCCCCGGACACCTGGGCGGCGCGGCGTACGGCCTCGACCGAGCCGCGCTCGGCGGTCCCGGCGTCGTACACGCCCGTAAGCTGCACCACCGTGCACGGCGGCAGCCGGTCGAGCGCCGCCGCCATGTGGATCGTGGAACGGCCCCAGGCCAGTCCCAGCACATCACCTTCGTTGACCAGTTCGCCGAGCAGGTCGGCGGCCACCTCTCCCAGGTTCTCGGGGTCGGGTGTCTCCTCGGCCTCGGCCGGAGACTCGACCACGACAGCGTGCCTGAGGCCGTAGCGGGCGCGGAGCGCGTCCGAGCGC
>NZ_JBHUQX010000021.1:0-40355 GCF_042674225.1 Streptomyces sp. NPDC056948 | reverse complement strand
CAGCCCGCGAGCCAGTCCGCGACCTCCTGGTCGGCGGCCTGCGCGTCGCTCAGATGCGGCCGGTTGGAGTTCGCCGACCCGGCACCGGCACCGGAGTTCTTGTACTCGGCGAACCGGTCGTCCTTCCACGAGAAGCCGCTCATGTCGGTCCACGGCGTGGACTTGACCGCGGCACTGAGGCTGGTGTTGCGGACCGTGGTCTGCGGGTCGAGCGAGGCGTCCCCGCCCGCGTGCCAGGGCCGGCCGAGGTAGAAGCTGCCGTTCGACACATCGCCGTTCACCGTGGAGCTGGCGATCAGGATGCCCTTGCGGTTGGCGGCCGTGCTGGGGGCCGTGACGTAACCGGCCGAGGTGCCGTCCCAGCGCTTCTTCAGCGTGATGACGGACTTGTCGACGACGGCCGTGGCCCGCCCGAAGATGAAGTCGACGTTGCCGACGACGTAGGAATTGCTGACGTAGACGCGCCCGAGCCGGTCCTTGGCGGCGGTGTCGACGAGCAGCGTGTCCTGGTCGCCGCTGACGATGATCCCGTCCAGGAACACCTTGTCGGCGGCGGTCCGCAGGGCGACGGCCTGATGCCCGCTGAGGCTCTGGTTGGCCTTCTCGTCGAAGTCGTTGGAGATGGTCAGGTTCCGGGCCTGGAAGTCGTCGGCCTCGACGGCGACGGTGGCGCTGCCGCCGGTGCCGTACGTACCGCCGCCGGGCTTGGGCGTACCGGCCGCGTTGTTGTAGACGATGGTCGTGTCCTTGCGGCTGCCGCCGGTGCCCTGGATGGTGACGTGCGGCTTGTTGGACGGCACCTTGACGAGTTCCCGGTACATCCCCGGCTTCACGGCGATGATCACGCGGGCGGGGTTGTTCGCCGGTACGGCGTTCACGGCGGCCTGCACGGTCCTGTACTGACCGCTGCCGTCGGCGGCGACGGTGAGGGTGGTCGCGGTGGCGGCCTTGGTGGAGGCGGCCGTCGTACCGATGCCGGAACGGGGCCCGACACCGGACCTGAGGATGGACGGAAGATCAGCGGCCTGGTCGAGGGTGTACGGGTAATAGGCCTTCGGATCGAAGGCACTTCCGCCGCTCTCGTTCCTTCCACTGGTCCCGGAGAAGACGCTGCCCCGCTGCACGATCGCGGCGCCGCTGTCCTTGATGACGGGGTTCTTGATGCCCTGGAAGTAGGAGTTCTCCAGGACCATCTTCGTCGCGCCGCGCGAGTAGTTGCCGTACGACGACTTGATGTCGGTGCCGGCGGCGTCCTCGAGGAAGTTGTTGTAGAGGTGGGCGTGGGCGGCGTTGTCGGTGGAGGGGTTGCGCTGCTCGGTCTCGCGGATCCAGTTGTGGTGGATCGTGATGTCGGTCTTGACGTTCTCGGTCCAGCCGATGCCGAAGGTCTTGTTGTTGTCGCTCAGCTTGTTCCAGGAGACGGTGACGTTCGTCGAGTCCTTGCGGACGTCGATGAGCCCGTCGGCCATGTGCCGCAGATCGTTGTGATCGATCCACACATGGTGGGCGCCGTCCATCTGGACGGCGTCGAAGTCATGGTCCTTGTCGTTCCACACGCCCTGGTACGCGTCCCGGATGGTCAGATTCCGGATGATCACGTTGTGCACGCCGGACCCGAGGAAGAACCCACCGCCGACGATGTGCCCGGAGGTCCCCTGGCCCACGATGGTCTTGTCGGACCGCACCTTGATCTCTTTGCCGACCGGGTTCATGGCGATGGTCCCGGCGACGACGATGACGTACGGCTCGGCGGCGGCGGCGTACTTCTCCAGCTCGGCCTGCGTCTTGACGGTGACGGTCTTGCCGTCCCGCCCGCCGTACGTCCCGTTCTGCCCGAGGGAGTTGACGGAGGCGAAACCGTCGGCTGTGTCGGCGGTCCACGCCGGGGCGGCGGCGGAGGCCTCCCGGCCGGTGCCGCCGAGGACGCCGAGGTCGGTGCCGTAGGCGAGGGTGCCGGCGGCGGTCAGGGCCAGGGGGACCGTGACGGCCAGGGCTGTGCGGGTTCTGCGGTGACGGTGACGGGCCTTGCTGCGCGGCTCACTCATACGGCGATCCGTTCCGTGTGGGGGAATGACCGCTGATCAGTCGCCGCCCCACACGGAAAGGTTGCCGCCCTGGCCGATGAGCCTTACTCGGTGCAGGACTTGGGGTCGAGCTTCTCCTCGACCTTGTCCTCACGGCCGTCGGGCTGGCCGCTGGGGAGGAGCTTGTCGGAGACGCCGTCGATGTAGTACCCGTGCGAGTAGATGGTCTGATAACCCCGGTCCCGCCAGCTGTGCGCGGTCCGCTCCCCGTCCCCCTTGTCCCACTGGTAGTCCTCGACCTGGAAGACGGGGTTCACGCGCACCACGCGCTGATACGGCGTCCAGGTCACGGCGACCTGCCGGCACGGCGGAATGCTCTTCTCGCTCCGGGTCTCGAACTTGGACTCCTTCTCCCAGCCCCACTCGTAGCCGGCACTGCCGCCCACGCTCCCGCTGAAGATGCTCTTGGCGAGGGAGAGACTGATGGTGCCGCCGACGCTCTTCTTCGCGAACGTCTTGGTGCTGTAGCTGCTGACGAAGGTCTCCTTGTCGTCGGCGGAGCCCCTGTTGCCGATCCAGCGGGACGTCCGGACGGTGTCGCCCTTGATGGACCAGGTCGAGGCCTCGGCGTACCCGCACCAGCCGCGGAACAGCTCCCACGGCCCGGCGGGCTTCCACAGCCCGAAGACGTCCCGCAGATACTCGTCCTGGGTCTTGAACTCACCGGTGTCGACGTTGAGGGCGCCGTAGACGCCCGTCAGGCTCGTCTCCTGACCGCACAGCCGCTCGATCATCCGGTCGGTGTCACCGGGGTCGACACCCCGGATGTTGGTCGCCCCGGCGGGCCCGGCGGAGGCGGTCCCCGCGCCGGCCAGCAGACCGGTGATGGCGAGGGTGGTGGAAGCGGCAACAAGGCCGCATTTCTTGAGAGTTGACTTACGAATGAGACGCATGGGGGTCGCTCACTCCTGCTTGTCGTTCTGTGACGGCAGTGAAGATGTCAGAACGAGTGCAGGTGTTTGCGGTACTGGCGGGTACGACAGGACATTGACAGCTTGCTGGTTGTCATGTCCCGCTTTATCGGGCGCTGGTGTCGCCGCCACGGCTGACCGCGACCCGCAACACATCTCCCAGAGACTCCACGGCCCTTGTCAGCGCGAAACGCACGGCACGCTCACCGGCCTTGGCGTCCTCGAGTACGGCCTTCGCGCCCACGAGTACCTGCTCGGCGGAGGCGAGTTGAGCGGCCTCGATGTCATCGGCGAGCTGCGAGAGGTGGCTGTGGGGGTCGTCGGTGGACAGATAACAGGCCTTGCCGTCGGCGCCGGTCCAGGGGAGCAGCCTCATACGTAGACCTCCAGCTCGCGGAGGTACGGCCGCACCAACGGGGTGTCCATGACGAGGGGCTCCGCGTAGGGGCGGCGTCGAGGGGGTTCGGGGGGAGGCGGCGGCAGCCGATCGGGTGTGGCTCGGTGGCGCCCTTGGGCGGGGAGGAGGAGTCGTACGAGGGTCAGGAGCAGTGACTCGCAGAGTTCGGCGGCGCGCAGGCGTAGATGCATGGGGGTCCCCTTCGGGAGGCAGGCAGGGTGTTTGACGAGCGGTGATTACCGTTCGTGCCTCGATGGTTACGGCTCGCCCGTACGCTGCGGAAGGGGTCAGGTGTTGCCTGACGCTCCAGGCAACGGTGAGGGGTGACGTGGGCGAAGTGGTTGACGGGGAGCGGGAGTCGGGGCGGGGGGTTCTTGGCAGGACGCTGAAGTTCTTGCGGGAGCAGGCGGCGAAATCGCTGGGCCAGTTGGCCGATGACACCGGGTACGACAAGAGCTACTTGAGCCGCCTGGAGAAGGGAGAACGGCTCTCCAAGCGGGCGGTCATGGAGGACCTGGACAGCTACTACGGATCCGCTGACCTGCTGGTGACCCTCTGGAGGATGGCGCAGCTCGACGCCTTCAAGGACAAGTACAAGAGGTACATGGAGCTGGAAGCGACAGCCCGGATCCTCCGCGTGTACACGCCGGACGTGCCTGGACTGTTGCAGACAGAGGACTTCGCCCGTGAGGTGTTGTCTGGGCCCCAGACAACGGCAGGCAACAGCGATGACGTCGAAGAACAGGTGGCCGCGCGCTTGGGGCGGCAGCTTCTGCTGCGCAAGAACCCGGCACCCAATGCCCGATTCATCATCGACGAGCCCGCATTCCGCCGTCCCTCAGCCAACGCAGAGATCTGGAATTGCCAGTTGCTGCACATCGAGGCGGTAGCCCAGTGGCCCAACGTCGCCGTGCAGGTACTGCCGTTCTCCGCTGGGGTACATCCCCTCATGGGGAAGGGGTCTCTGACCCTGCTCTGGCAGGAGGACGGAAGCGCCGCGGCCTACACAGAAGGAGACAGCAGCGGTCTGCTGACGGATGATCCGGAGGCTGTCCTGCGCCACCGTTTGTCCTACGATCTGCTGCGGGATCTGGCGCTGTCCCCGTCGGACTCGCTGACGTTCATCCGGGACGTACTGGAGGAGCACAGATCATGAAGCCCACCTGGCGCAAGTCGAGCTACAGCGACGGGGGAGCCAACAACTGTGTCGAGGTCGCCGGCAACTGCCCCGGCACAGTCCCTGTCCGAGACAGCAAGCGGTCGGACGGTCCCGTGCTCGTGTTCAGGTCGGGCTCTTGGGCGTCGTTCCTCACGTACGTCAAGAAGTAACTGTCGGGGCCGCCCGCTTCTTTGGCAGTGTCGTGCTTCCACGGCCTGCATCAAGGGCGCTTCGCGTCGCCTTCGGCGATCGGCCTGCGGCCGACCCTTGACCCAGGCCGCTCCAGCACGGGAGAGAAGCGAGCGAGCGGCCCGGAAAGGCGGGTGGCCGAGCGGCGTCTGCGATCGGCGGCCCGTTGCCTCGCTGACCGGCGTTGACGTGCGCGCTCGCGCCTCGCATGGACGCCGGGTGGGCTTAGCGGCGATCGGTGAGTGGGTGGGTGGGCGCTGGGAGGAAGCTTGAGGCAATGAGTGGAGCGTTTCGGACCACTGGGGAGTGCATCGGCGCTGGCAGGCAGAGCCAGCCGTGGCGCAAACGCTCCACTTCCTCGCGCTGCCCATGCCGAGCGGCCGGCTAAAGGAGAAGCCCGCCCCGGCCAGAGGCCCGGGCCCGCTTCTTGCCACCACCCCACACACCGCAAGCCGCTGAGACCACCCGGCGTGCCGCCTCCCGCCCGATGCGCCCTACCTCGCCGAGCGGCCAGCCAGCCGACCGAAGGGGCGTCTGCCCTGGCCACCCGCCTTTCCGGGCCGCTCGCTCGCTTCTCACTCGTGCTGGAGCGGGCCGAGTCAAGGGTGGCCCGGAGGGCCATCGCCGAAGGCGACGCGGAGCGCCCTTTACTCGGCTCGTGGAAGCACGACACTGGCAAGAAGCGGGCGGCCCCGACAGTTTCATTCGATGTGCTGTAGCCGACCCACCCCCGACCTCAGGGCGAGGGCAGGTCCTCTGGTGGGGGCACAGCCGCCCCCGGCAGTCGTACCGTCGCCACCGTGCCGCCGCCCTCCGCGTGGGACAGGGATACCTCGCCGCCCGCCTGTTGGACCGTGCGGGCCACGATCGACAGGCCCAGGCCCGAGCCCGGCAGTGCTCGTGCACTCGGGGAGCGCCAGAAGCGGTCGAAGACGTGGGGGAGTTCGTCGGCGGGGATGCCCGGGCCGTGGTCGCGGACCGTGAGCGTGCCTGAGGTGAGGCGTACCTCGATCGTGCCGGCCTCCGGGCTGAACTTCACCGCGTTGTCGAGGATGTTGACCACCGCCCGTTCCAGCGCTGAGGGTTCCGCTCGGACGAACCAGGGCTGGACGTCCGCCGTGATCGTCAGCTCCGGGCCACGCAGCCGGGCACGGCGCAGCGCCGACTCGACGGTGTCCTGCCAGGCCACGATCTGGGTACGCCCCGAGTGCTGGCCCGTGTCCGGGCGGGACAGTTCCTGTAGGTCGCCGATGAGTGCCGCCAGTTCCGTCATCTGTGCCTTCACCGAGGCCAGGAGCGCCTTGCGGTCCGCCTCCGGGATCGGGCGGCCCGTTTCCTCGCTGCGGGTGAGGAGTTCGATGTTGGTGCGCAATGAGGTGAGCGGTGTGCGCAGCTCGTGGCCTGCGTCTGCGATCAGTTGTTGCTGGAGTTCGCGGGAGCTGGCCAGGGCTGATGTCATCGAGTTGAAGGAGCGGGACAGGCGAGCCACCTCGTCGTCGCTCGCGTCGTCGACCGGGATACGGACGTCCAGGTCCTCCGTGCGGGCCACGTGCTCGACCGCTTCCGTGAGTTTGTCGACCGGGCGGAGACCCGCCCGGGCGACCGTGAGGCCGGCCGCTCCCGCGCCGAACACCCCTACGCCCGAGACCAGCAACAGAATCAGCGCCAGTTCGTTGAGCGTGGACTCCGTTCCCTTGAGCGGGACGGCGATGACCAGCGCGTAGTCGGCGGCCACGCCCTGCTGGAACGGGCCGTCCTTCACGACCACCGCAGTGGTCAGCACACGCACCGAATTGCCGTCGCTGTCCTTGCCGTTGCGCAGTACGGCCGTCCTGGGATCGGGATTCTTGGCCACGTCCTTGTCGCCGCTCGTCACGTTCACCAGGGGCATGAGGCTGCTGAAGCGGCAGACCTTGCCGTCGGTCCTGACCACCTGCGCATAGGTCTGCGGCCGCGGCGCCCCGCCGAGCGTGTTCGACGGGTTCTGGGGACACGTCTTGGTCAGCGCGTCGAACTCGTCCGCCTGCATCGTCCGGAACGACGACCGCAGGTCATCGTCCACCTGGTCGTACAACTTCCCCTGCACGATGAACCAGCACGTCACCGACACCGCCGCCACCGCGAACGCCACCGCCGCCGCCACCAGCAGCGCCAGTCGGGACCGGATCGGCAGGGAACGGAACCGGCGTACGACCTTGTTCACTCCGCGCCGCCCGGCCGCAGTACGTATCCGACACCCCGCACCGTGTGGACGAGGCGCGGTTCGCCGCCCGCCTCGGTCTTGCGGCGCAGGTACATGACGTAGACGTCGAGGGAGTTGGACGACGGCTCGAAGTCGAAGCCCCAGACCGCCTTCAGGATCTGCTCCCGCGTGAGGACCTGGCGCGGGTGTGCCATGAACATCTCCAGCAGCGTGAACTCCGTGCGGGTCAGCTCCACCTGGCGTCCGGCCCGGGTGACCTCGCGCGTCGCGAGGTCCATGCGCAGATCGGCGAAGGTGAGCGCGTCCTCGTCGGCCGGGTCGCCCGCGCCCACGGCCGCCGCGTAGGAGCTGCGGCGCAGCAGGGCGCGGATGCGGGCGAAGAGTTCGTCCAGTTCGAAGGGCTTGACCAGGTAGTCGTCGGCGCCCGCGTCGAGGCCCGTGACCCGGTCACCGACGGTGTCGCGGGCCGTGAGCATCAGGATGGGCGTGGTGTCGCCGGTGGCGCGGATGCGGCGCGCGGCGGTCAGGCCGTCCATGCGGGGCATCTGGATGTCGAGGACGACCAGATCGGGCCGGTACGCCTCGGCCTTCACCAGCGCGTCCGCGCCGTCTACGGCGACCTCGGTCCCGTACCCCTCGAAGGCGAGACTGCGCTGAAGTGCTTCGCGTACCGCCGGCTCGTCGTCGACGATCAGGATGCGCTGGGGGTCACGGTCGCCGTCTGCGGGGCTCATGGGCTCGGGGTCCTCGGGTGTGAAGGGGAGGGGCGGGGCTGGGTGGTCTGACGTTCTCAGCCTCGCACGAGCGCGGGCACGGGCGGTGTGGGAGAAGACATCAGGCCCGTGCGGTGCGGCGTCGGGCGGTCGCGGCCCGGCCCGCTCGCCGGGCGGAGGCGTTCGCCACCTCGGGCGCACGCGCCGCGCCCGTCGGCGCGTGCAGTTCGTACGCCACCGCCAGGGCCAGCCCGACCCCTCCCGGATCGCCGCCGGACTCCGTGTGCGCAACCTGCTGGATCATCGCCGTACTCCTCGGGAACTCATTCGGTGGAACCGGCCCGCAGCGTGGCGAGGTCGGCCTTGACGGTGTTGATCGGGATCGCGAAGCCCAGGCCCACGCTGCCCGCCGCCGCGGAGGAGGACGCGCCCGCCGCCGAGTACATCGCGGAGTTGATCCCGATGATGTTGCCGTTCATGTCGATCAGCGCGCCGCCGGAGTTGCCCGGGTTGAGGGACGCGTCGGTCTGGAGCGCCTTGTACGTCGTCGTGTCCGAGCCGGTGTCGCCGTTGAACTCCCGGCCGCCGAACTCGAACGGCCACTCGCCGCCCTGCCCCTGCCCCTGCCCCTGCCCTTGCCCTTGCCCCTGCTCCTGGCCCTGGCTCTCGTCCGTGGAGACCGTGACGTCCCGGTCGAGGGCGGAGATGATGCCGCTGGTGACGGTGCCGGTCAGGCCCTCGGGGGAGCCGATCGCGACGACCTGGTCGCCGACCCCCACCCCGGCCGAGTCGCCGAGCGTGGCGGTCTTCAGGCCGGAGGCGTTCTCCAGCTTGATCAGCGCCAGGTCCTTCTTGCTGTCGGTGCCGACCACCTTGGCGGTGTAGGACTTGCCGTCGTTGGTCGTCACCTTGATCTGCGAGGCGCCGGCGACGACGTGGTTGTTGGTGATGATCTCGCCGTCGCCCGTGATGATCACGCCGGAGCCGGTGGAGGACCCGGCGTTGGAGTCGGCGCTGATCTCGACGATGCTCGGGCTGACCGCCTTGGCGACCCCGGAGACCGTGCCCTTCTGGCTGGACGGCACCACATTGGTGCTGGTGGAGCTGGAGGCGACGGTGTCGTTGCCGGTCAGCTCCTGGATGCCGTAGGCGGTGCCGCCGCCTATCGCCGCGGCGACGATCGCCACGGCGGCGAGCAGGGCGACGGGGCCACGGCGGCGCTTCTTGGGAGCGGGTGCCGGGGCGTACGCCGGCGGAGGCGGCCACTCGGGGTTCACCGGGGCCTGCTGCTGACCCTCGTAAGGGTTCGGGTACTCGCCACTGCGGTGGAAGCTCTCGGTCATGGAACTGAGCTTGTCGCCCGACCATGAGAGCTACCTGAGGGCTCCCTGAGAAGCCCGACAGAACCTCGTATGCCCGATATAAAGACGCCCTGCCGCCGGGGCGCCGGAGGCTACGCGCAGCCGCAGGACCGCCGTGTCACCAACCTGGACGGGAACACCTTCAGCCGCTCCCGCCGCGCCCCCGCGACCCGCAGGCCGTCGTCGAGGACGAGGTCCACCGCCGCGCGGGCCATCGCCGAACGGTCGGAGGCGATCGTCGTCATGGGCGGGTCGGTGAGCGCCGCTTCCTTGATGTCGTCGAACCCGGCCACCGCCAGCTCGCCGGGGACGTCGATCCGCAGTTCGCGCGCCGCCCGCAGCAGGCCGATCGCCTGGTCGTCGGTGGAGCAGAAGATCGCGGGCGGGCGCTGGGGGCCGGAAAGGATCTTCAGGGCGGCCTGGTAGGCGTCGTAGCGGTTGTAGAGGGCCTCGAAGAGGCGGCCCTCCGTGGAGATGCCGGCCTCGTCCATCGCGCGCCGCCAGCCCTCGACGTGGTCGGAGACCGGGTCGCCGACCGCGGGGGTCTCCGCTATGCCGCCCATACAGGCCACGTACTCGTAGCCGTGCTCGAGGAGGTGGCGTACGGCGAGCTGGGCGCCGCCCAGGTCGTCCGTGACGACGGCGACGTCGTCTATGGCCTCGGGCCGCTCGTGCAGCAGCACCACCCGGGCGTCCCAGGCCTCGATCTCGGCCGCTGCCAGGTCGTTGAGCGCGTGGCTGACGAGGATGAGCCCCGAGACGCGCATGCCCAGGAAGGCCCGCAGATAGTGGACCTCGCGCTCGCCGATGTAGTCGGAGTTCCCGACGAGCACCATCTTTCCGCGCTCGGACGCGGCCTGTTCGACCGCGTGCGCCATCTCCCCGAAGAAGGGCTGGCGCGCGTCCGGCACGATCAGGCCTATGAGATCCGTACGCCGGGACGCCATGGCCTGGGCCACGCGGTCGGGCCGGTACCCCAGTTCCTTGATCGCGGCGAGTACACGCTCGCGCGTGGCCGGGGCGACCGGCCGGGGTCCGTTGTTGATGACATAGCTGACCACGGCAGTGGAAGTCCCTGCCAGCCGCGCCACATCATCCCGAGTCACCTTGGCCACGCGCGGAGTCTACGCGGATATACCGGCTCTGGGCAGGGCGTAAAGGAGGTTCCGTACGATATACCGATCGCCGTCCGGAGACGCCTCGCGGAAAGCGATGCCCAGGTGGGCACCGCAATACGCCTCTTTACGCCTTCGCGCGGGTCTCGACGGCATCCAGGGTGGCCGACTTGTCCGCGATTTCCTGCTTTGCCTTGGCCGCCTTCGCCTTCGCTTCCTCGGCGGCGCGCTCCACCTTCTCCGGCGTAACGAATCGATAACCGACGTTCCGGACGGTGCCGATCAGCGACTCGTGCTCCGGCCCGAGCTTGGCGCGCAGCCGTCGTACGTGCACGTCGACCGTGCGCGTACCGCCGAAGTAGTCGTAGCCCCACACCTCCTGCAGGAGCTGGGCGCGGGTGAAGACGCGGCCAGGGTGCTGGGCGAGGTACTTCAGGAGCTCGAACTCCTTGAAGGTGAGGTCGAGGACCCGGCCCTTGAGCTTGGCGGAGTACGTCGCCTCGTCGACCGACAGGTCGCCGTTGCGGATCTCCATCGGGGAGTCGTCGCTGACGATCTGCTGCCGTCCCATGGACAGCCGCAGCCGGGCCTCGACCTCCGCCGGGCCGGCGGTGTCGAGCAGGACGTCGTCGATGCCCCAGTCCGCGGTGACGGCGGCGAGGCCGCCCTCCGTGACGACGAGGATCAATGGACAGCCGGGTCCGGTCGACCGCAGCAGCTGGCACAGGCTGCGGACCTGTGGCAGGTCGCGCCTGCCGTCGACGAGGATGACATCGGCACCCGGGGTGTCGACGAGGGCGGGGCCCTCCGCGGGGGCCACTCGCACGTTGTGCAGGAGCAGGCCGAGGGCGGGGAGCACCTCCGTCGACGGCTGGAGGGCGTTGGTCAGGAGCAGCAGAGAACTCATATGTCTGGTTCCTCCTCGGTCCCTGCGAGGACGTCTGTTGGTTCAGCACAGCTCTGCGATCCCGGGGCCCCGTACACCTGCGGTTTCCCGCTTCGTATACAACGCTTCCGAAAGCACAAAAGGACCCGGGGGCAACGCTGCCCGAGTCCTCTGTCCAGCAGAATAGCCCACATGAGCTCTGGTCGGGCAGGTCATGTGGCGCGTTCCACCGTTCGTCCGAACTCCGAGACGACCGCCAGAACGCGTGTGCGGACTCCGACGCGGACCTTTCTGCGCACTTCCGACGGCGTGACGATCGACGCCGTATACGACCCGGGTACCGCTGTATACGACGCCTCCGGGACGCTTTCCGCTCATCCCGTGTTCGTCGTCGCCCACGGCTTCACCGGTGCTGTGGACCGGCCGCACGTGCGGCGGGTGGCTGAGGCGTTCGCCCGGTACGGGGCCGTCGTCACCTTCTCCTTCCGGGGCCACGGGGCGTCCGGCGGACGGTCCACGGTCGGGGACCGGGAGGTGCTCGACCTGGCGGTGGCCGTGGAGTGGGCCCGGGAACTCGGGCACGCGCGCGTGGCGACGGTGGGGTTCTCCATGGGCGGGTCGGTGGTGCTGCGGCACGCGGCCTTGTACGAGGCGGGCACGGACGCGGTGGTGTCCGTCAGCGCGCCCGCACGCTGGTACTACCGGGGGACGGCGCCCATGCGCCGGCTGCACTGGCTGGTGACGCGGCCCGAGGGGCGGGCGGTGAGCCGGTACGGCTTCGGTACGCGCATCCACCACCGGGACTGGGACCCGGTCCCCCTCTCCCCGGCGGAGGCGGCGGCGAGGATCGCGCCCACACCCCTGCTGATCGTGCACGGCGACGCCGACGGCTACTTCCCGCTCGACCATCCCCGCATGCTGGCCGCGGCCGCCGGTGACCAGGGCGAACTGTGGCTGGAGCCGGGCATGGGGCATGCCGAGCACGCGGCGGGCGACGCGTTGCTGGCGCGCATCGGGGACTGGGCCGTCGGCCGGGCGGGCTAGCCTGACGGAGTTCACCGACGAGCGATTGAGGAAGCAGATGCCAAAGGTCACGGTGCGCTACTGGGCCGCCGCCAAGGCCGCGGCCGGGATGGCCGAGGAGCCGTACGAGGCGGTCACGCTCGCCGAGGCGCTCGCCGGGGTGCGCGAGCGACACCCCGGCGAACTCGAGCGTGTCCTGCTGCGATGCTCGTTCCTCGTCGACGGTGACCCCGTGGGCACCCGCGGACATGAGACGGTACGGCTGGCCGACGGCGGCACGGTCGAGGTGCTCCCGCCGTTCGCAGGAGGATGACGATGAGCAACCAGCCGCATGAGGGCTACGACCCTTACGGGCAGCAGCCGCAGGCGTGGCCCGGGCAGCAGCCGTACGACGATCCCTACGCCGCTCAGCAGTACCCGCAGCACACGCAGCAGTGGCAGGGACAGACCTGGGAGACGCAGACGCACCAACCGGTCTCCGCGCCGGTGACAGGGGCGGACACGGCGTATCTGACCCCGCAGGGGTACGCGGCTCCGGCCGCCGACGCTCCCGCCGCTGCTCCCGATTCCGACTACGGCCCCGCCACCGTCGGCGGGAACCAGCGCGTCACGGACGCGCAGCGCGCGCGGGCGGAGGGGCGGTCGCCGATCATCGAGCCGGGGATGCAGCCGGCCGCGCTGACGGCACTGCTCGGGCTGTTGCTGGCGGGCGCCGCGGCCGTCGGCACGTACGCGCTCCTGGTTCCTCTCGTCGCCCTCCAGGCCGTCACCGCCGCGGGCTGGTTCCGGCTGAACGGGATGTGGCCGGCGCGGCAGGGCATCGCGCTGGGCTTCGCGGGGGCGCTGGCCGCGGACGCGGCGCTGCTGGTGTCGGACCGCTCGCCGTCGGCGATCCTGGGCACGCTCGGCGTCTGGGTCCTGCTCTCCCTCGTCCTGCAACTGCGCTCGCACGCCGACCCGGACGAGCGGATGTACGGCCTGATGGCGACGGTCGCGGCGGCGGCGCTGGCGATCATCGCGGGCGGCTATCTCGCGGCCGACGCGGACGCGGTGACGGTCGGTGCGATCGCGGTGGCCGTGGCGGTCCTGGCGCGCGCCCTGCCGCTGCCGACGCCGGCATCCGTGGTGGTGGCGCTGCTCGCGGCGGCGGGCGCGGGCGTCGCGGCCGGCGCGTTGACGGGCCTCGGCACGCCGGGCGCCCTGCTGGGAGCGGGCGCGGGCGCCTGCGCCCTGATCGGCCACCGGGTCGCGAGCTACGACTACCCGTCCCGCTTCGTCCACTTCACAGCGGGCGTGGCCCTGCCCCTGTCGGCAGCGGCCCCGGCGGTGTACGTCCTGGGCCGGGCCCTGGCCTAGCGCACAGTCCGCTGAGCTGCGGGCATGCGTGCCGCTAAGGGCGGCACGGGTGGGCGCAGCGGCACCCCGTTCCGCCGGGCTGCGGACCCACCCGGCGCCGGCACCTGCCTGTCACAGATGATCGAAAAATCCCGGGCGCCCACATCCCACGGAGTTACCCTCACGCTTGGACGGCCACCCGGTCGTCAGGGACCGGACCGCCGTCCAACCGCCGAGGTGGGGGAAACACCGTATGCGCGCACTGCGAATACTGCTGATCGTCGTCGTGATCCTGGGCGGACTCTTCGTGATCGCCGACCGCCTCGCGGTGAAATTCGCCGAGGACGAGGCCGCCGACCGTCTGAAGACGACGGAGAACCTCTCGGCGACCCCCGACGTGTCCATCAAGGGCTTCCCGTTCCTCACCCAGGTCGCCGGCGGTTCCCTGGACGACATCGAGATCGGCATCCAGGACTACGAGGCCGCCGCGGGCAACGGCAGCCAGAAGATCCGCATCGACGACCTCAAGGCCGACATGCAGGGCGTCGAGTTCTCCGGCGACTACAGCTCCGCCACCGCCACCAGCGCCACCGGCACCGCGACCATCGCCTACGACGAACTGCTGAAGACCGCGAAGTCCGAACCGACCCAGGTCGCCCCGGGCGTCACCGCCAACGTCATCGGACTCTCCGACGGCGGCAACGGCAAGATCAAGGTCGCCGTCGAGGCCACCGTCCTCGGCACCAAGCTGCCCGAGCCGGTCTCCGTGCTCAGCACGGTGACGGTGGTCGACGGCGAAGTGCGGGTGAAGGCCGACGGCCTGCCCAAGTTCGGCGGCGTCGAGCTCGCCGAGTCCCGCGTCCGGGCCATCACCGACTTCCAGCAGAAGATCGACGGCCTGCCCGGCGGCATCGAGCTGGACAAGGTCCAGGCGGCGCCGAACGGCGTGGAGATCACGGTGAAGGGTTCCAACGTCCGACTGGCCGGGTAGGCAAGGCGCGAGGCGGCGCCGACCAGGGCTGTCCGGTGGGCGAGACGGCGGAGTCCGCAGCGTAGTTGTGACGGCGAATACAGGCGGGCCGGAACCGTGCGGGAGGCGCACGGACAGGTCGCTGATCCCATATGGCGGATCTTTGCGTCTCAATATGCGACACACCGGTGACACGCGCACCCTGCCGTCCCTACGATCGACAGCATGAAGCGACAGGCGGATCTCACGAAGCGGCGGGCAGTAGACCTGTGCCGCGTCGCCGCCATGCTCTGTCGCACCTTCTGAGCGACCGCGTCGGCCTGCGTCGACGCGCGCATCCCCGCCGCCCTGGATCAAGGGCACCCGTGCGCCGCCCTCGTCATGGGCGCGCGTCCGTGCACACCTCGCACGCCCCGCCGTAACTGCCCCGGAGGAGAAAGAGCATGAGCCGCAGCGACGTCCTGGTAGGCGCCGACTGGCTTCAGGAGCACCTGGACGACCCGACCATCGCGATCGTCGAGGTGGACGAGGACACGTCCGCGTACGAGAAGAACCACATCAAGAACGCGATCCGCATCGACTGGACCAAGGACCTCCAGGACCCCGTGCGCCGTGACTTCGTCACGCAGGAGGGCTTCGAGAAGCTCCTGTCGGACAAGGGCATCGGCAACGACCACACGGTGGTCCTGTACGGCGGCAACAACAACTGGTTCGCCTCGTACGCGTACTGGTACTTCAAGCTGTACGGCCACGACAACGTCAAGCTCCTCGACGGCGGCCGCAAGAAGTGGGAGCTCGACGCCCGCGAGCTCGTCGCCGGCGACGAGGTGCCCGAGCGCGCGAAGACGGACTACAAGGCCAAGGCCCAGAACACGTCCATCCGCGCCTTCCGCGACGACGTCGTGGCGGCCATCGGTTCGCAGAACCTGGTCGACGTGCGCTCGCCCGACGAGTTCTCCGGCAAGCTGCTCGCCCCGGCCCACCTGCCGCAGGAGCAGTCCCAGCGCCCCGGCCACGTGCCGAGCGCCCGGAACATCCCGTGGTCCAAGAACGCCAACGACGACGGCACCTTCAAGTCGGACGACGAGCTCAAGGAGCTCTACGCCGAGGAGAGCGTCGACCTGGCCAAGGACACCATCGCCTACTGCCGCATCGGTGAGCGCTCCGCGCTGACCTGGTTCGTGCTGCACGAGCTGCTCGGTGTGGAGAACGTCAAGAACTACGACGGCTCCTGGACCGAGTACGGCTCCCTGGTGGGCGTGCCGATCGAGCTCGGCGCCAACAAGTAGAGAACCCGACCGACCTTTCCAGACCTCTTCAGGAGTACGACATGTGTGGTGCGAAGGCCGGCGGCCCCGACGCCTCGACGATCAAGCCCGGTGAGACCACGATCCAGGGTCAGGTGACCAAGGACGGCGAGCCCGTGGTGGGCTACGTCCGTCTGCTGGACTCGACCGGCGAGTTCACGGCCGAGGTGCCGACCTCGGCGACCGGACAGTTCCGCTTCTACGCGGCCGAGGGCACCTGGACCGTTCGTGCCCTCGTGCCCGGCGCCACCGCCGACCGCACGGTCGTCGCCCAGCAGGGCGGACTGGCGGAGGTCGCGATCGCCGTCTGACGGCGACAGGTCCTCGAGGGCCGCACCTCCTGGGTTGGACGCCTGGGGTGCGGCCCTTCGGGCTGCCCGGATCTACGCTGGACATATGTACGCACGACGGCGGCGCACGTACTTCGCGATGATGGGCGGCTGCATCGCCCTCTTCGTCCTGGCCTGGGGCGTCGTACGCCTCTGGTCCATCCCCGTGGCCGTCGGCATGTGCGTCGTGGCCATGGTCATCCCGCCCGTCGCCGCGATGGTCGCGAACCGCCGGGGCCCCGACGACCGCTGGTGGGACGACCCGTCCGGGGACCCCCAGTCCGACGAGTGGTGGGACGAGCTGGACGGCAAGAAGCGCCGGTAGAAGCCCCGCGGTCCCGCGCGCCCCGGCAGCGGCTCAGTAGACGAGCGCCTGCGTCTCGTCCGCCATGGCCTCCTGGACGAAGACCTGCGCGCCCGCGATGCGGACACCCTCGAGGACGTCCTTCTCCGTGATCTCGCGGCGGGCCGCGCACTGCGTGCACAGCGTGATGCGGCCGGCCGCGAGGATCGAGTCGAGCAGGTCGGGCAGCGGGGCCGCGTGCGGGAGGTCGAAGTCGGCGGCGCGGCCGGGCAGGGCGTACCAGGCGGACTCACCGGTCAGCCACAGGGAGACCTCGACGCCGCTGGCGACGGCGACCGCCGCCACTGTGAACGCCTGCGAGCACCGCTCGGGGGCGTCGGCCCCCGCCGTCACCTTGATCACCAGCTTCTTCGCCATAGCCGGAACCCTAGTCCGGAATCGAAGTGCCGAAGGCGCCCGCGTAAGCTGGCCTCGGCCCTGTGCACCCATTCGCACCCGCTCAAGGAGCACCCCGTGGAGCTTTTCTTCGAAATCCTGTTGGTCCTGGTCGCCGTGGGCGTCCTGGCCTTCGCCGGACTGACCGTGAAGAAGCTGTACCAGGGCCAGCGCTGACCCCCGTCTAGGAAGTTCCCATGATCGAGATCCCGTCCGACCTTCACAAGGACCTCGTCCCGCTCGCCTTCCTGCTCGGAAACTGGGCGGGTGCCGGTGTGCACGACTTCCCCGGCTCCGAGAAGTGCAACTTCGGGCAGGAGGTCACCTTCACCCACGACGGCCGGGACTTCCTGGAGTACCACTCCCACTCCTGGGTGCTCGACCAGGACGGCAACAAGGTCCGGCCCCTGGAGTCCGAGCACGGCTTCTGGCGCATCGACGCGGGCCGCAAGGTCGAGGCGACGATGACCCGCGACGACGGCGTCATCGAGATCTGGTACGGCGAGCTGGCCGACCAGAAGCCCCAGATCGACCTGGTCACCGACGCCGTGGCCCGCACGGCCGCCTCCCAGCCGTACACCGGCGGCAAGCGGCTCTACGGCTACGTCAAGAGCGACCTGATGTGGGTCGGCGAGAAGCAGACCCCCGAGGTCGAGCTGCGCCCCTACATGTCCGCCCATCTGAAGAAGGTCGTCACCCCGGAAGAGGTCGAGCGCTGGGCCAAGGCCCTCCCCGACGACATGCCGGACGACGGCATCGCCTTCTTCAAGTAGTTCTAGACTCGAGGTGTGGTGAGCACCGACTGGAAGAGCGATCTGCGGCAGCGCGGCTACCGGCTGACCCCGCAGCGGCAACTCGTGCTCGAAGCCGTGGACACTCTGGAGCACGCGACCCCCGACGACATCCTCGTGGAAGTGAGGAAAACGGCGTCGGGGGTCAACGTCTCCACCGTCTACCGGACCCTGGAGCTCCTGGAGGAGCTCGGGCTGGTCAGCCACGCCCATCTGGGACACGGGGCGCCGACGTACCACCTCGCGGACCGGCACCACCACCTCCACCTGGTCTGCCGTGACTGCCAGAACGTCATCGAGGCGGACGTCTCCGTGGCCGCCGAGTTCACCGACAAGCTGCGGCAGACGTTCGGCTTCGACACCGACATGAAGCACTTCGCGATCTTCGGCCGATGCCAGGACTGCGCGCTCAAGGCGTCAACTACCGAGTCGTAGGCTTACGTATATGAAGAGCCCCCTGCTGACCCTGCCCGGCGCCGTCCCCGCCGAGGGCGTGGACGAAGGCGTCGCCGCCCACTACGGCGACCTGTTCCGCGAGCAGCGTGCCCTCGCCGACGGCACCGGTTTCGTGGACCTCTCCCACCGCGGGGTCGTCGCCGTCACCGGCGAGGACCGGCTGGCCTGGCTGCACCTGCTGCTCACCCAGCACATGAGCGACCTCCCCGTGGGCCGGGCCACCGAGGCGCTGATCCTCTCCGCGAACGGCCACATCGAGCACGCCCTGTATCTCGTCGACGACGGCGAGACGGTCTGGGCCCATGTGGAGCCGGGCACCCAGGAGGCGCTGATCGCGTACCTGGAGTCGATGAAGTTCTTCTACAAGGTCGAGGTCGCCGACCGCACGGCCGACACCGCGGTGCTGCATCTGCCGGCCGGCTCCATCGCCGAGGTGCCGCAGGGCGTCGCCGTACGCGAGACGCCGCACGGCCGGGACCTGTTCCTGCCGCGCGCCGACCTGGAGGCGTACGCCGGGCAGGCCGGGCCGCCGGCCGGGATCCTGGCCTACGAGGCGCTGCGCGTGGAGCAGCACCGGCCCCGGCTCGGTTTCGAGACGGACCACCGCACCATCCCGCACGAGCTGGGCTGGATCGGTTCGGCGGTGCATCTGCAGAAGGGCTGCTACCGGGGGCAGGAGACGGTCGCCCGCGTGCAGAACCTGGGCAAGCCGCCGCGCCGGCTGGTCTTCCTGCACCTGGACGGCAGCGAGGTCCACCTGCCGGTGGCCGGCACCGAGGTCCGGCTGGCGGACGACGGCCCCGACGGCCGGAAGATCGGCTTCATCACGACCTCCGTACGCCACCACGAACTCGGGCCGGTCGCCCTCGCGCTGGTGAAGCGGAACGTGGCCGTGGACGCCCGGCTGGTGGCCGGGGACACGGCCGCGGCCCAGGAAGTCGTCGTCGCGCCGTAAGTCTTGTGCCCTTAGGACTTGTAGACCTTTCGGGTCAGATTTCGATCTGCACGGTGAACGGGCCGTCGTTCGTCAGTGATACGCGCATCGCCGCCCCGAAACGGCCCGTGGCCACCGTCGCGCCCAGTGAGCGCAGCCGGGCGACCACCTCGTCGACGAGGGGCTCGGCGACATCGCCCGGGGCGGCGGCGTTCCAGGTGGGGCGGCGGCCCTTGCGGGCGTCGCCGTAGAGGGTGAACTGGCTGATCACCAGGAGCGGGGCGTCGATGTCGCTGCACGACTTCTCGTCGTGCAGCATGCGGATCGACCACAGTTTGCGGGCGAGCTGGGCCGCCTTCTCCTTGGTGTCCTCCTGCGTGACGCCGACGAGGACGCACAGCCCCTCGCCCTCGATCGCGCCCACGGTCTCGCCGTCCACGACGACGCTCGCGCCGTCCACCCTCTGCACCACTGCTCGCATACGTCCATCATGCAGGGCGGTGAACGTCACGCCGCGGGTGGTGCGCACATGGCACGAACGGGTGGTTTGCGCCGGGCGCCAACGGGCCGCGCACGGCCGTATTTTGCTGCTTAACCGCCCATCTGGGGTCTATCGGGGGCACTCGTTCCCATAGTGGCCACTTGGGGTGGCACGATGCATGCACACACCGGTCGAGGGGACGGTTGAGGCACATGAGCACATCAAGCACCGGGCAGCAGTCGGGGGCTGTCTGGTCGACGTACACGGGGATCGGGGCGACGGAGTACCACCGGCCGCCCACACAGCGCACGGACAGCCCGCGGCTGCCCTCGGACGCTCCCGAGCCCGATCGGACCGCGCTGAGCCTGACCGAGCTGCGCACACTGCGCCGCGAGGCCCAGCGCGACGAGGCCGACCTCAGCTACGTGCGGCGGCTGCTGCAGGGGCGGATCGACATCCTGCGCGCGGAGTTGGCACGGCGTGCACCGGCGGACGTGGCCGCCGTCGCCGCACCCGCGGAGACGTCCGTCGTCGAGCGGCTGGGGGAGATCCTGCGGGACGCCCCGGCCCGGCACCGCTCCTCCGCCCGCCACGTGACCCTGGGCACCCCGCAGGGCGAGGAGTCCCGGCGGCTGGCCGCGGAGATGCTCGGCGAGGTCGAGCTGTCCGACCTGGGCGCGCGCACGGACCTGGAGCTGAACACGGCGATGGGACGGCTCGTGCGCTACGAGCAGCAGGTCTCCCGGCGGCGCCAGCGGCTCCAGCGCTCGGCCGACGAGTGCAGCACGGAGATCGCCCGCCGGTACCGCGAAGGGGAGGCGCAGGTCGACGACCTGCTGGTCTGAGGCGCTGCGGACAGGGGGAGGGCCGGCGCGCGGAAATCCGCGCGACACCGACCGGCCCTCCGCCTAGCGTGAGCCCATGACCCGCGACGCCGACATCGACATACGCGCCATCGCCGAAGCCGAACACGCCGAGTGGCTGCGTGCCGTGCACACCGGCTTCCTGCGCGGGCCCGTCGTCTCCGCGGAGGAGATCGAGGGCCGTCGCCGGAACTTCGTCCCGGGGCGCTTCCTCGGCGCCTTCGACGGCGGCCGGTGCGTGGCGACGTTCCGCTCCTTCGACCAGGAGCTCACGGTCGTGGGCGGGGCGGCCGTCCCGGCCGACGCCGTCACGGGTGTCACCGTCACCGCCACCCACCGCCGCCGCGGGCTGCTCAGCCGGATGATGGCGCGCGACCTGGCGGCCGCGAAGGACCGCGGGGCCGTCGTCGCGACGCTGATCGCCGCCGAGTACCCGATCTACGGCCGGTACGGCTTCGGGCCGGCGACCTGGATGGCCGAGTGGACGGTCGATGTGCCGCGCGCCGGCCTCGACGCCCGCTGGGCGGGCCCGGCGGACGGCGGCCGGATCGACCTGGTGGACAGCGACGACGTCCGCAAGCTCGGCCCCGAACTGCACGAGCGGCTGCGCCGTACCCAGCCCGGCGTCATCGACCGCGACGAGCTGTGGTGGAAGCTGAACACCGGCGCCGTACGGTTCGACCCGGCCTGGAAGATGCCCTTCTTCGCCGTGTACCGCTCGGCGTCCGGCGAGGTCGAGGGCATGGCCGCGTACGACGTGGACGACCACTGGGGCGAGGCCAAGCAGCCGTTGAACACGGCGACCGTGAGATGGCTGATCGGGGCGACACCGGCCGCGGAGCGCGCCCTGTGGCAGTACCTCTGCTCCATCGACTGGGTCGTGAAGGTGAAGAGCGGCTGGCGGGCGCCCGACGACCTGCTCCCGCACTTCCTGCCGGATCCTCGGGCGGCCAGGATCACCTCGCTGGCGGACTTCATGTGGGTGCGGATCCTGGACGTCGTACGGGCGCTGGAGGCGCGGACGTACGAGGGGGAGGGGACGCTGGTGCTGGAGGTCGCCGGTGTGGACGGTCTGACCGGCGGTCGGTACCGGCTGGAGGCCTCGGCCGAGGGTGCGTCCTGTAAGCCGACCACCGAGAGCGCGGAACTCACCCTGGAGCTTGGCGAGTTGGGTGCGCTGTGGCTGGGCGACGAGTCGGCGGTGCGGCTGGCGGCGCTGGGGCGGGTGCGGGAAGAACGAGCGGGCGCCGCCCGGAAGGCCGACGCCCTGCTGCGTACGTCCAGGCGGCCTTGGTGCCCGGACATGTTCTGAGCCGCTCCCTTCTGCCGACGTACAGGGACCCGCATCCGTAGCGAGCTGTTCGGTTGTGGTTGTTGTGCGGTGGTGCTCACCGACCGGGCTCCCGGCTCCCCTCCGGAAGGGAGGCCCGTAGGTGGAGGGTGGATGGCCAACCCCTTGAAGGTCTGACCATGTCGCATAAGTTGGCTACCAACTTCTCTGTACTTATAGCCGCTTGGAAGCGTCTCATAACCACCCAGCACTGAACTGCCGGAAGATGGCGGGAAGTTGTACTGTTTGGTTGTGGACCCGGAACACACCTCCGTCAATGGACGGAAGAGGTCGCAACGGCCACAGAGAACACATCAAGAGGTGGCCGACGAACTGCGCGCCCGGATCAGGTCAGGAGCGCTGCGGTCCGGTGAGCGGATGCCGACGCAGGCGCAGCTTGCCGACGAGTTCGGCGTCGAGCGCGGTGCCGTACGCCAGGCGCTGCGCATCCTGCAGTCCGAACAACTGCTCACCAACGTGTCCAAGGGAAGTCCGGCGACCGTCGCCTCCGACCTCGCCAGGGCGCTGACCGGTCCGCAAGCCCCGCCGCTGCCCACGACGGTGGGTCTCGCGCCCCGGATCGCGACGGCGTTCGCGGCGGAGCACGTCGAGATCGACGCCGTGTGCCTGACCGCCATCTCCCTCACGCTGGCGATCGGCGAACCCCTGCGGCAGATCCACGCCGGACGGCTGAAACCGGCCAAGGTCGACGTCCGGGTCCTGCTGCCGAGCCGGGACATCGACCTCGCCTTCCCGGTGCCGGTCGAGGGACGCGGCGACGACTGGGTGCACGAGCGGTGGCTGGCGATGCGCAACGCCCAGGGGCAGGTCCTCCAGCACAATCTGCTGGCCCTGCGTGCCACGCACGGCATCGACGTGCGCGTCACGTTCCGGGCGCTGCCCTTCACCCCGCCGGTGAAGCTGTACCTGCTCAACGGCTCGGAGGCGCTGTTCGCGTACTACACGCTGACGCGCCGGGAGGCCGAGATCGACCACGAGCAGATGGAGATGTACGACGCGCGGGGCACCCAGTCGATGCTGTTCTCCTTCCCGCAGGGGCCCGGGCTGCGCGACACGACCTTCGTCGAGCAGTCGCACCTCTGGTTCAACGCACTGTGGGAGACGATCAGTTCGGAGCTGGTGCTCACGAGCTGATGTCTCCCACGGGGTGTTCCGGTGTCGCGCGGTGACTCACAAGGTGGTCCTCAGCACCAGCAGCGCGAGCACGACGGCTCCCGTGGAGCTGACCGCCGAGTTGTTGGCCTTGAGGCCCACGGTGAGAAGGAGCAGGCCGACGATGCCGGCCGGGCCGTACCTCCACTGGACGAACTGCTCGAAGGCGACGACGAAAGCGGCGGAGAGGAGAGCGAGGGCGGGCATTGGTCTTCCCCCTTCGGAAGTTCGGAAGCAAAACTTCCGCCAACTCAAGTAAGTTGGCAACCAACTCTGATTAAGTTGTCCCCACTTGGCCCCTACTCATAAACAACTTTCAAACAACTCCCGCCAGATGGATCAGAGTTGTAGCGTTTGGTCGTGATCCAGGCGGACGTGGCGGAGGACGTGGCGGAGAACGTGGCAGTCAACGGCAGCAGAAGGCTCTCGCCCCAGGAGATCGCCGACCACCTGCGGGAACGCATCCGCACGGGTGAGCTCAAGCCCGGGGACCGCCTGCCCACGCAGGCCGAACTCGCGGAGGAGTTCGGCGTGGAACGCGGCGCCGTCCGCCAGGCCCTGCGGGCACTCCAGGAGGACGGTCTCCTCACCAACGTCAGCAAGGGCAGCCCCCCGCGGATCGCCGCGCCCGCTCCGGCCCGGGGCGAGCCCCAGCCGACGATGGTGGGTCTGGCGCCACGGCTGACGGAGGCGTTCTCGGCCCGCCGCGTCCGGGTGGACGTGGTCTGCCACACCGCGGAGACCCTCATGGTCGCCATCGGCGAACCGCTCCGCCTGATCCACGAGGGCCGTATCCATCCCGAGTCGATCGACGTCCGCATCCTCGTCCCCTCCCGGGACATCGAGCTGGCCTTCCCCGTCCCCGTGGAGGCCCACGGCGACGACAACCCGGTCCACCAGCGCTGGCTGGCCATGCGCAACGCCCAGGGCCAGGTCCTCCAGCACAACTTCCTGGCCCTGCGCTCCACGCACGGCATCGACGTACGCGTCACGTTCCGCGCGCTGCCCTTCACCCCGCCGGTGAAGCTGTACCTCCTCAACCAGGAGGAGGCGCTGATCGGCTACTACATGCTGACCAGGCGAGAGGAGGAGTGGGGGAGCCAGACCCTGGACATGTACGACGTCCTCGGCTCCCAGTCCCTCCTCTTCTCCTTCGTGAAAAGAGCGGGTCAGCGGGACGCGGCGTTCGTCCAGGAATCCCAGAAGTGGTTCGACGCCCTCTGGGAAACCATCACGACGGACCTGACACTCTCCTAGTGACTTCTGATACGGCGCAGACTGGTGCGGTGACAGTCCAGACGGAAAGCGATCCGCACGAACTCCGGAATCTGATCAGACGCGCCCGCGTCGTGCTGTGGGACTTCGACGGGCCCATCTGCCGTCTGTTCGCCAACCACTCGGCGGAACGGGTGGCGAGCGACCTGGTGTCCTGGCTGGAGGGCCGGGGGCTGCACGGGCTGCTGACGGAGAGCGAGCGAGAGTCCCTCGACCCGCACGTGGTGCTGCGCGCCGTGGACCGCCGGCACCCCGGCAGCGATCTCGTCGCCGATCTGGAGGCACGTCTCACCCAGGAGGAGCGGCTGGCCGCGTCTTCGGCGATGCCGACCGCGTACGCGGACCCGCTGATCCGTACCTGGACCGCGGTCGGGGCCCGTCTGGCGATCGCCACCAACAACTCCCCGCTCGTGGTCGCCGAGTACCTCACGAGTCGCGGCCTCGTCCCCTGCTTCCAGCCCCACATCTACGGCCGCACCCAGGAACTCCACCATCTGAAGCCGGACCCGCACTGCCTCAACCGGGCGCTGAGCGCGATGGGCGCCGCTCCGTCCGACGCCCTGATGATCGGCGACACGCCCTCCGACCACGAGGCGGCGGCACGAGCCGGGGTGCCGTTCCTCGGCTACGCGCGCAACGAACGCAAGGCCAAGATCCTGAAGGCGGCCGGGGCCGACGCGGTCCTGACCTCCCTGGAACCGCTGCTGGTGCTCTTGCGGGCTTAGGCCGGCTCCCGGACGCGACTGGATCGTCACGGCTCGCCTCCCGTCCTGGCTTGTGGGTCAGGCAACTCGTCGGTCCACTTGCCTGGTTGCCTGCTCATATCAGGCATGCCCGGTCAACTTGATCCCTTAACCGGCAAGTTGGACGGACTGCTTGCCTGAACCAAACCTGTTTGCTTGTCGGCCGACGGCGGTACGTACGTCGTGTGACTGCCAGGCGGAGTGGTGACGGCAAGGCGTTCCGGCATGTGGCGGAGGAGCTGCGGACGCGGATGGCGGACGGGACGTATCCGCGGGGAGCTCTGCTGCCCTCGCAGCGCGAGCTCGCCGAGGAGTTCGGAGTCTCCAGGGACACCGTGCAGCGGGTCATCCAGGAACTGGGCAACGAGAGCTGGATCGAGAACCGGCAGGGGACCAGGGCCCGGGTCATCAAGAACCAGCGCATCCAGTCCGAGACGGCCAGGGCCACCCGGTCCCGGCGGCCGATGACACTGGACCCGCTCATCAGCGAGGCGTTCGAGCAGCGGGAAGTCACCCTGGACGTCTATACGTTGACGTCGGAGTCGCTGGACGTCCACATCCGCCGTCAGGACGAACGGATCCGCGCCGGCGTCATCGCGCCCGAGCGCATCGCCCTGCGCATGCTCCTGCCGTCCGAGTCGCTGGAGCTGCCCTACCCCCGGGCCGTGAAGGACGAGGACGCCCCCCGCCTGCGGGACCGCTTCCGCACCATCACCAGGCGGAGCACGGAGTCCCTGCACCAGGTGCTGGAGGGTCTGCGGGCGGAGAAGCTGGTCCCGTCCGTCGACCTCGAGATCCGGCATGCCCCCCTCACACCGACCTTCAAGCTGTACGTGATCAACGAGGCCGAGGTGCTGCACGGCCTGTACCGGGTCGTCGAACGGGCCCTGGTCCTGGAGAGCGGGGACCAGGTGCGGGCGCTCGACGTCCTGGGCCTCGGCGCCACGCTGACGCACCACGTGCAGGACGACGACCCGGACTCGGCCGGAACCATCTTCGTGGACACCATGCGCAGGTGGTACGACTCCGTCTGGGACCTGTTGGCCGAGCGACCGGAGTGACGAAAAGCGCCGGGGAGGCGCGAGGGGGCCATGGGGGTAGCCGGGTGTAGCATTCCCGCACCGCGCACCGATTGAGTCAAACGCCTGTCCTCGTTCGTATCCGAAGGGGCAACCGGCCACCATAGAACGAGTTCACGCCGTCTCATGCAGATGGGTGGCAAATCCACTCTCAATGGCTCACCTGCCATGCGCGGCACCGGCCGCGAACTTACCGTTTGCCATACCGTCCTCCCCTTCTCGTACTTCCGGAGCGGCCAGTGGGCGCACCTCCTCTTCCCCGTCCCTTCCTCGGGGAGCGCGCCTCGCACGACGCCGCCTACCGGGCCTTCGTCAGGCTGGCCGCCGAGCTGGGCCAGGCGAGCAGTGGCCATCACAACCGCAATTTCGTCCTGCCGTTGACGGAGGACATGGCCCGGCTGGTCGGACGTGAGGCCGGGACGTCCGTGACCGTCCGTATCCGGCGGCCGGACGCGCTGCCCGTGGTTTTCCGGACCTGGCAGAACGAGGCGGAGATCCTCGAGGCCGTCCGGGGAATCCTGCCGCATGCGCCGGAGTGCCTGGTCAAGCGGAGCGATTTCGCGATCCACAGCTTTGTGGAGGGCGTGCCGCTCTCCAGCGTCTGCGACAACGGCAAACCCGTCGACACCCTGCTCATCAAGGCGCTGGCCGGTCTGCTCGCCCAGATGGCCCAGGTGCGGCGTGGGGCACTGCCCGCCCTGCCGTCCGCCTGGCCCCGCAACGACATGGACAGCCAGGGATTCCTCCAGACGCTGGTCCAACTGGCCGACCGGCAGATCAGGCGGCCCAACTGGTCGTCCTTCGGCGGGCTGTTCGCGGCGCTGGGCATCCCGGAGGACGCTCTCGCCGGGCTGGCCGGGCGGGTCCCCGCCATGGCCCGGCGGCCGTACAGCCTGCTCCACGCCGATCTGCACCGGGACAACGTGATCGTGTCCTACGCGGGCGACCCGCCCCTCATCTGCGTCGACTGGGAGCTGGCGACCTACGGCGACCCGCTGCACGACCTCGCCACGCACCTCGTCCGCATGCGGTACCCGGCCCACCAGTGGGCCGAGGTGGTCGACGCGTGGGCCGAGGCCATGCAGGAGGTCCGGCCGGCCGCCGTCAACGGATTGGCCAAGGATCTGCGGCACTACCTGGCGTTCGAGCGGGCCCAATCGGTCTTCCCCGACGTGATGCGGGCCGCCCGGTCCCTCGAGGAATCGTTCACGCAGACGAGTCTGGACGAGGCGACGACCGAGGTGGGACGCGCCCTCGAAGCGGCGGCGGAGCCGCTGCGGCTCGGGAACGTGCCGGGTGAGGGCGAGATCAGGCGGGCCCTGTTCCGCTGGCTGGTGTCGCGCATGAACGGGGACATCAGCGGCCGGGCCTGGATCGCGAAGGCGTTCGAGTGGCGGCCCGACCGGCGTGTTCCGGAGCGCCCCGACTTCCCGTCCGCCGCGGTCCGGGAGGCCTTGCTGGCAGAGGGCGCCGCCCCCGCGGGCAGGGTCTTCAAGGGGACCGCGCACCTGAACACGGTGGTGTCGGTGCCGGGTGTCGACTCCCCCGTGGTCGTACGGCGGAAGCTGCCCGAGGTGTGCCGCCGGGAACGTGGCTTCCTCAGCGAGCACACCGTGCTGCGCGCGATCGAGGAGTCGTCCATCGAGGTGGCGGCGCCGAGGGTGCTCGCGCTGGGCGAGACCTTCCAGAGCGACACCATCGCCATCCACACCTACGTCGGACCACGTGACGTCGACCGGCCCCCCAACCACCCCGTCCACGGACTGCTGCCGCACGAGGCGGACGGCCTGGTGGACCAGCTGTGCGCCCTGACGCGGGTGCGATACAAGCAGGTCGATCCGACGGCCGGTGAGGGCGCTTTCCACCGCTGGCTGCGCGACCAGCTCATCTTGCTGGTACGGGATCTGCCGAAGGAGTCGCAGCAACTGGCCCGGCATCTCGGGCTGCCCGACGCGGACCGGTTGCAGCTGATCCTCTCCCGGCACGAGGTGAGCCCGCGGGAGCCTGCCCTGCTGCACGGGGACCTGAATCCCTGGAACCTCGTACGGCGCGACGACCACCTGGCGCTGACCATCATCGACTGGGAGATGGCCGTGGTCGGCGATCCCCTCTACGACCTCGTCCGGCACATGCACCTCACGCCGACCCGGCCGGAGATCCGGGACCGCATGTTCCGCCGCTGGGAGCGGCGGCTGCCCGCCGAGTACACCCGCGACTGGCTCAAGGACTGGCGGGTGTACCGCTGGCTGGAGATCGTGCGGTCCGCGTACGTCGATCTGGACCGCATCGTGACCGGCGCGAGCCTGGACGCCCCGAACGTGCGGCGGGCGGTGGACTCCTACGCGGTGACGCTGGCGGTCGCCACGGGCTCGCTCGGCCTCCCGGTCAGGTCCACGGCGAACCCGTATCTCGCCCGCGCCCTGGCCTGGCCACGCCCCTGCGTAGGCTCCCCCCATGAGCGAGACCGGGCTGCGTGAGCGTAAGAAGCGGCGGATGTACCAGGTCGTGTCGGACATCGCGGTGCGGCTGTTCATGGAGAAGGGGTTCGACGCGGTGTCCGTCGCCGAGGTGGCGGCGGCGGCCGAGATCTCCAAGCCGACGCTGTTCCGGTACTTCCCCGCCAAGGAGGATCTGGTGCTGTACCGGATCGCCGACCACGAGGGGGAGGCCGCGCGGGTCGTGGCGGAGGCGGAGGTGCCGCCGGTGGAGGCGTTGCGGCGGCATTTTCTGGAAGGGCTGGAGCGGAGTGATCCCGTGACCGGGCTCAACGACCATCCCCAGGTGCTCGCCTTCCACGCCCTGCTCTACGGGACGCCCTCCCTGGTCGCCCGTGCGCATACGCACCAGGAGCGGTCGGAGGCCGCGCTGGCGGAGGTGCTCGGGGGTGATCTGGACGCGCGGCTGGCGGCCGGGCAGATCATGGCCGTACTGCGGGTCCTGGCGCTGGAGAACTGGCGGCGGATCGCGGCGGGGGAGCGGGTGGCGGACGTCCGGGCGGACGCGGTGGCGGCGGCGGAGCGGGCGTTCGGGTGGCTGGCGGCGGGGCTGCCGCCCGCCGGGCCGTCACGGCCTCAAGGTGAGGGTGAGTAATAAATTTAACTCGGTTACGTTTTTTGCCGTACGCTCGGTGGAATGACGTCGACCGAACCCGCCCTCCAGCACGCCCTCAGCCGGGAACGCGCCCACCACGAACGCTGCCGGGCCGCCCTCGCCGCGATGGTCGAGGGGGCCGGTGAGCAGGTCGTCATCGGGGAGGACGTCTCCGCGTCCGGTGCCGACGCGGAGGTGCTCGGGTACCGGCTGCGCAGCCATGCCAAGGCCTTGCGCGAACTGCCCGAGGGGCCGTTGTTCTTCGGGGCCCTGGAGTTCGAGGGGGCCGGTGGGCGGCTGCACATCGGGCGGCTGCGGATCTCCGAGCACCCGGCCGAACCGCCCCTCGTCGTCGACTGGCGCGCACCCGTCTCGCGTGCCTTCTATCAGTCCTCCGCCCGTGATCCGCAGGACGTCGTCGTACGCCGGCGGTTCGGGTGGGCGCCCGGCAGCCGCGGGGACTCCGGCGACCTCACCGGCCTGGAGGACGAGCACCTGGGGCAGGGGGAGAACCGCACCAGCCAGATCGTCGCCCGGGAGATCGAACGGCCTCGCGTGGGGCCCATGCGGGACATCGCCGCGACCATCCAGCCCGAGCAGGACGACCTCGTACGCGGGGACCTGGCGATGTCGGTGTGCGTGCAGGGCGCGCCGGGCACCGGCAAGACGGCCGTCGGCCTGCACCGGGCCGCGTATCTGCTCTACACGCACCCGCAGCGCATCCGGCGCGGCGGCCTGCTGATCCTCGGGCCCAACCGCACGTTCCTGTCGTACATCGCGGAGGTGCTGCCGGCCCTCGGCGAGACGGGGGTGCGGCAGTCGACGCTCGCCGAGGAGATCGCCCGGTGGCCGGTCCGTGGTGCCGACGGCGAGTCCGCCGCCGTCGTCAAGCACGACGCCCGGATGGCGGAGGTGCTGCGGCGGGCGCTGTACGCGCGCGTGCGCACCGCGGGGGCGGGCTCGCTCGCCGTGCCGGACGGGTCGTACCGCTGGCGGGTGCCCGACGCGCAACTGGCGCGGATCGTCGCGGACGTACGGGAGGAGGAACCGCCGTACGGGGTCGGGCGGGAACGGGTGCGGGCGCGGATCGTGCGGTGTCTGCGCGAGCGGGTGGAGCGGCGGGCCGGGCCGCCCACGAACGCCTGGGTGCGCCGGGTCGAGCGGGCGCGGCCGGTGTCCGAGTACCTCGACGCCGTCTGGCCCCGGGTGCGGCCGGAGGAGGTCGTGGCCGAACTGCTCACCGATGGCGAGGTGTTGGCGGGGGCGGCCGACGGGCTGCTGGACGACGCCGAGCAGCGGGCGCTGCTGTGGCGCAAGCCGCCCCGGTCGTGGAAGTCGGCGCGCTGGTCGGCCGCCGATCTGGTGCTGCTCGACGAGGTGGCGGGGCTGATCGAGCACCCGGAGGGGTACGGGCATGTCGTCGTCGACGAGGCGCAGGACCTGTCCCCGATGGAGTGCCGGGCCATCGCCCGCCGGGCCCCCTTCGGCTCGCTGACGGTCCTGGGCGATCTGGCGCAGGGGACGACGCCGTGGGCGGCACGGTCGTGGCCGACGGTCCTGGCGCACCTGGGGAAACCGGACGCGGCCGTGGTCGGGCTGACCACCGGTTTCCGTGTGCCGCGTGCGGTCGTCGGCCTCGCCAACCGGCTGCTGGAGCGGCTGGACGTGGACGTGCCGTCGGCCCGTTCGCTGCGCGGGGACGGGGAGTTGCGGATGCGGGGGACGGCCCCGGACGGGGTGCCGGCGGCGGTCGTGGACGCCGTACGGGACGCGCTGGAGCAGGAGGGCTCGGTCGGGGTCGTCGCGGCGGACGCGGACGTGCCCCGGGTGCGGGCGGCCCTGGACGCGGCCGGTATCGAGGCGGCGGGACCCGGGGAACTCGGCGCGCGGCTGTCCCTGGTGCCGGCCGGCGTGGTCAAGGGACTCGAGTACGACCATGTCGTGGCCGTCGAGCCGGCGGCCATCGCCGAGGCGGAGGCACGGGGGCTCCACCGGCTGTACGTGGTGCTGACGCGGGCGGTGTCGCGGCTGGAGGTGGTGCACGGGAGGCCGTTGCCGGTCTAGACACGGCTCCGTGCAAGGTGGTTAGGGTCCATGTCATGGCTGACGCAGACATGTTCACGGACATCCCCACCACCACGCTGGCCGACCTGCTGGGCCGCGGGCAGGTCATGGACATCGGGATCCGGCCCCTGTGGGAGCCGGTGCCGCGGGTGGCCGGACCGGCCTTCACCGTGCGGTGCCCTCCCGGCGACAACCTGATGCTGCATGCCGCGATCCACCGGGCCGAGCCCGGTTCGGTCGTCGTCGTGGAGTCGGGCGACCTGAACTACGCGCTGGCCGGCGGCAACGTCTGCGCCATCGCCCAGCGCCGCGGCGTCACCGCGTTCGTCCTCGACGGGCTGATCCGCGACCTCCCCGAGGTACGGGAGGCCCGCTTCCCGGTGTTCGCACGCGGCGTCATCCCCATCCCGGGCACCAAGTCGGCCGTACGGCCGTTCGGCGAGCGGGTGCGCTGCGGAGGGGTGGGCGTGGACGCGGGTGACGTGGTCGTCGCCGACGAGGAGGGCGTCGTGGTGGTGCCCGGGGCCCGCCGGGAGGAGGTGCTCACCGCGGCCCGCGCCAAGCTGGCGAAGGAGGCCGCGGAGACCCTGGACGACTGGGAGTCGGCCCACCGCGCGCGCATCGACAAGATCCTGGCGGAGCAGGGCTTCGAGGGCTGAGCCGCCTCAGCGTTCCGCGAAGGGACCTCCCTCGGCGAAGGCCAGTGCGCCGAAGCGCTCGCCGATGTGGCGGTGGGTGGCGGCGTCCGGGTGGACGTGGTCGGGGAGGGGAAGTGCGGCGGCGTCGGACGCGCCGTAGAGGTCGAGGCCGTCGAGGTAGTGGAGGTTCGGGTCGTCGGCCGCGCGCTGCCGCACGATGCGGGCCAGTTCCTCCCGGATGACGCCGAGCGTGAGCTTCCCGGCGGTCTTCTCCGCCGGGTCGCCCATGGCGGCGAACAGCAGCCGGCCCTTGCCGATCTCGTCGAGGTCCGGGGCGGTGGGGCCGGGGGTGTCCTCGTGGATCGCGCAGTGGATGGGGGAGACGAGCAGCAGCGGAGTGTCGGGGTGCCCGTCGCGGATCGTGTCGAGGAAACCGTGCACGGCCGGGCCGAAGGCGCGCAGCCGCATCACGTCCCCGTTGACGATGTTGATGCCCGTCTTGACGCTGATCAGGTCCGCCGGGGTGTCCCGCATGGCACGCGCGGTGAACGGGTCGAGCATCGCGCTGCCGCCGAAACCGAGGTTGACCAGTTCCACACCGCCCAGGGACGCGGCGATCGCGGGCCAGATGGCCGTGGGGCTCGCGGCGTCGGAGCCGTGGCTGATCGAACTGCCGTGGTGCAGCCACACCCTGCGGCCCCGGTCCGGCAGGGACTCCACGGGCGCGTCGGTGCGCAGGGCGACGAGCTCGGTGGTCTCGTTGTGCGGCAGCCAGATCTCGACGTCCTTCTCACCTGCGGGCAGGCCGGTGAAGCGGACGGTGCCCACCGGGCCCGGCGTGACCTCGCCGTCCCAGGTGGCCATGTCGACCGTGAGGACGTTGCCGCCGGTCCCGGAGGCCTGGCCGGCCGGGCGGCCGTCGACGAGCAGGTCGTACAGCCCGTCCGGGCGGGAGGGGAAGCCGACGTAGTCGCGCTTGGTGCGCAGCGTGTCGAGTTCGACGGCCGTCGCGGCGGTACGGAAGACCAGCCGTACGCCGGAGGGCTGGGCCTCGGCCATGGCGAGCTGGGCGTTGGTGTTCTGGGCGCGGGCCCGGGCGGGCAGCCGGTGCGGGAGCAGGCCGTGCTCGGTGCGCTCCAGGTCGAGGGCGCCGCGCAGCAGGTCCGCCGTGAGCGGGGTGGTGATCCAGTCGTGCTCGGTGTGCATGGTGTCAGCCTCGGGGATCCGTAGGGGGCGCGGGCCAGTTGCGCAGCAGCGTGTCGAGGGCGTCGATGATCCGGACCCAGGTGTCGTCGGTGTCGGGGGCGCTGTGGCTGAACCCGCCGCCCAGCTCCAGGCTGACGTACCCGTGGAAGACGCTGCCCAGCAGCCGGACCGCGTGGGTCTGGTCCGGTTCCGTCAGGTCGTAGCCGCGCAGCAGTGCCCGGGTCATCTGGGCGTGCCGGACGCCCGCGCTCGCGGCCGCCGTCTGCGGGTCGAGCCGCAACTGGGCCGCGGCGTAGCGGCCGGGGTGTTCCCGGGCGTAGTCGCGGTAGACGTTGGCCAGGGCCGCCAGGGCGTCCTTGCCGGCCCGTCCGGCCAGGGCGTCGGCGGCCCGGTCGGCGAGTTCCGCCAGCGCGAGCAGGGCGATCCTGGTCCGGAGGTCCTGGGAGTTCTTGACGTGCGAGTACAGGCTCGCGACCTTGACGTCGAACCGCCGGGCGAGCGCCGAGACGGTCACCTCGTCGAAGCCGACCTCGTCGGCGAGTTCCGCGCCTGCCTCGGTCAGACGCTCCGGCGTGAGTCCCACGCGTGCCATACGGCCCCTCCCTTCTGCCTGAAGGGATTGTGCATCTGCCTAATGCCTTTAGGCAAGTCTCATATGGCTTTAGGGGGCCTGGGCGTCCTGGAGGGGGCGCCGTGCGGGTGCCCGTAGCCTCCTGCCGCGCCTGGTCAGGCCCCAGGGCTTCAGGACCGAGATCACCGTCATGAAGACGTAGGCGGACAGCGAGACGACCGGCCCCATCAGGACGTCCCCGGCGTCGGGCAGCGGACCGCCCGCGGCGACGGCGGTGACCGCGGCGTTCACCCCGGGGCGCAGGGCGAACACCGTGGCGGTGGTCGTGGCGAGGGTCAGCCAGAACTTCGTGTAGACCCACCGGTGCCGCGCCAGACCCCAGGGCGTGCCCAACGACAGCACCAGACCGCTGAGGAGCGTGAGGAACGCGACGGGGAGCAGCAGCCAGTCGGCGAAGAGCAGCATGGCCCGGACGGACGCCTCCACGGTCACAGCGGACCCGGTGGTGGCCGCGGTGGTCCCGAGCGCGAGCAGGCCGAGCGTGAGCCCGAGCCAGCTCGCGGAGGCGGTGACGTGGACGACCAGGACGGCGCGGCGGGCGGGGCGGCTGAGTTTCGGGTTCATAGGGAACACGCTGCCGGGGCGGCAGGGTGAGGTCGTCTTCCAGCGGGAGTAAACCGGCGTACTGGCGTCGGAGTACGGGGAGGGCGCCGGCTCGGGTGCACGGGGCGTGTCAGTGCCGTCGCCTAGCTTCGCGGCATGACCGAGCCCTCATACCTCACCGCGGTCCGAGAGTCCTACGACACCGTCGCCGCTGACTACGCCCGACTCGTCAAGGACCCGGCCGAGTTGGACCCGGTGTCCCGCGCGATGCTGGCCGCCTTCGCCGAACTCGCACGGCCTCTCGGGCCGGTCGCCGACCTGGGCTGCGGTCCGGGCAAGGTGACGGCACACCTGGCCGCCCTGGGAGCGCCGGTGTTCGGCGTGGACGTGTCACCGAGGATGGTCGAACTGGCCCGGGCGGCGTACCCGGAACTCCGTTTCACCGTCGGCTCGATGACCGCCCTGGAGATCGGCGACGGCGAACTCGGCGGCATCCTGGCGTACTACACCGTCCACCACACCGCGCCGCGGTGGCTGCCGACCGTGTTCGCCGAGTTCCACCGCACCCTCGCGCCCGGCGGCCGGCTGATGCTGGCCGGCCATGTGGGCAGCGGCGAGCACCTGCGCCCGACCCGCGCGTACGGCGACCACCCGGTGTCCTACGAGTCGCATCTGCTGCCGCCGGACCGGATCGCGGAACTGCTCCGGCAGGCGGGGCTGGTGGTCACGACGCGTGTGGTGCAGGAACCGGAGGAGGGGGTCAGGAGGCAGTACGGCACGTTCCTGGCGTACAAGCCTCAGTAGCGGCGCAGGTCCTGCGGCTACTCGCTGGTCTTGGGCCTATCGTCAGTCGGCTCCGGCATCCCGATGACGTACGTGCCCTTCGCGGGCAGCGTGGCGACGAGCCCGCGTTTGCGGAGTTCGACGACTGCGCGACGCACGGTGCCGATGCTCACGCTGTACAGATCGGTCATGGCGCGTTCGCCGGGCAGTGCGGCGCCCTGCGGCAGCTTGCCGGACGCGATGTCCGTGGCGATGGCGTCGGCGAGTTTCACGTACTCGTAGCGCGGAAGCTCCGTCATCTCTCCACCGTGACGCAGCCCTACGCATGCGGCAGTACTGGGACGCGTCCCACCGCAGCGGGACGCAAATAGACCCAGAGGGGTGCAGGGGGACGCAGTTACCGGTATGGTCGAAATGACAAGACCCCGGCGAGGTGGCTAGACCTCCCGGGGCACGGCCAACGCTTACCAGGAGCGTCGACATGCTCGACCTTATCCCCCGCGCCCTCGAATGGCTGCGTCTTCTCTTCGCCCCCGGCACCGGGAAACGGCGTCGGTGCCGCCCCCGCCGTCACCTCTTCCCACACGTGCACCTCACCCTCGTGAGCTGCCCCTCCGCATCCCAGCACCCGCAGCTCCCCCGCTACCGCTCCCCGTACGGCCTCCCCACCCCCCTCGACGGCAGCGCCTCCGCCCTGGTCCGCCCCTACCTCGCCGCTCACGAACAGGAACTCGCCCTCCAGCAGCGCCGCCCGGCCTTGGAGGTGGCCGCCTGATGGAACACGCAAACGGCACACCGCCGCCCCGGCTCCTGCCCTGGTCGTCCCCCGACGGCAACCCCTGCTACCTGGTGACCGACGACGACGGCAGCTACCTCTCCCGTCTCGCCGACGACCTTGAGGCCGTCCAACTGGCCACCGGCACTGACGTGCTCGGCCTCGCCCGCAAGGTGCTGGACGACCCGGCTTCGCCCCGCACCGAGGTCCGCTTCGCCAGCCTGCGTCTCGCCGAGTGCCTGACCGACGCCCTGCGCGTCGCCGAGTCCCGGGGTCTGCGCCTGCCGGTACCGGACACCGAGGACACATGCGTGGAGGACGAGCCGCAGTAGGCCGCAGGAGGGCACCCGGTCCGCTACCCGCTCTGCGTCCACACCCGCAACGGACCCAGCGGCTCGAAGCCGTGCCGGAGGGCGACCGCCAGATCGTCACCCTGCTCATAGCCGACGACGGGCAGGGTGGGAAAGAGCCGGGCGAGTGCGTGCAGGACGACCGGCCAGGCCGCGTCGGGCCCGCCGTCCCGAGCGAAGACGTTGGAGACGCCGACGACGTGCTCGCTGCGGCTCGCCACCGCTCCGGCGACCACTCGGTCGTCGGCGGACCGACCCAGGATCACGAAGGTCTCCGGGTCGGCGAGCAGCCCGGGCCGGAACAGGTCCGCGTCCCCGGCCCCGTCGTCCCAGGCCAGCGCCCAGGCACGCAGCGTGTCCGGGTCGCCTGCCACGTCCCATGCGAGATCCGGCACCGCGGTTGCCGACCCGGCGGGACGGTGGATCCACTGCGCCTCGAAAAGCACCCCGAACCCGACCTCCGCCAGCTCCAGGTCGGCGAAGCTGTCCTTGACCGAGGCGCCGGGCGAGGCCGTGTCGATCCGCGCCACGAGCGCGTCCCGGCAGGCGTCCGGCTCCAGCGTCACCGCGTCGGGGTAGTAGAGCGGCGTCCGCACCGGGGCGGCCCAGGCGTCGGGCCCGAACTCGCCCGTCACGCCGTGCGCCCGGCACATCGCCGCGCACCACTCGGCGTTGTTCCGGGCGGCGGCCCGGATGAGGGACTGCTGCGAAGTCGTCGTCACGAGTGCGGATCATGGCCGCGCCCGACCCGGCTCGTCGAACGATTTAGCGAGTGACCACTTCTAGGGTGTGCATGGCCCAAGTCCCCATCGATCGGCCCGGAGGCGCCATGACCCCGCTGATGAAGTTGAGCGCGATCACCCTGGACTGCCCTGATCCGCTCGTCCTTGCGGCGTTCTACCAGGAAGCCACCGGACTTGAGCTCCACCCCAAGTCGGACGCAGGGTTCGCCGCGCTGGACGGTGAGGGCGGGTTCGACATCGGGTTTCAGCGGGTCGACGACTACCGGGCCCCGAGCTGGCCCGGCCAGGTCGTTCCGCAGCAACTGCACTGCTGTTTCAGGGTCGTGGACGTCGATGAGGCCGAGGCCCGGCTGCTGGAGCTGGGGGCGGGTAAGCCGGATCAGCCGCAGGAGGACAGATGGCGGGTCCTCACGGATCCGGCCGGGCATCCCTTCTGCATCGTCGGGGGCTTGTCGTGACCGGTGTGTCGTGACAGGCGTCAGTTCACGCGGAAGAGGTCGGCGGCCGCGTGGACGTCCGGGAGGTCCTCCATCGCGCGGAGGTTGTCGCACAGGGCGTCCAGGACCGAGTCGGCTTCGGCGACGCGCGGATCGACCATCCGGGCGGCACACTCGTCACCCATCTCGGCCGGACTGCCGGGCGGCGCTTGCCGCGGGGCTGAGCGGATCAGCGCGAGGCGGGACAGAAGCCTCAGCGACGGCCCAGGAGCTCGGCGATCCGTACGAACCCGTCGGCGCCGTGACCCCGTCCGATGGCTCGGCGGGCCATGCCCTCGGCCGAGCGCATCACACCGGCGTCGATGCCGTGTGCCTCGGAGGTGTGGACGATGTGCGCCATGGACGAAACGGCCGAGGTCATCGGGTTGCCCTCACCGGAGTAGCTGCCGTTGTCGGCCTCCTCCGCGGCTTCCTGGAAGATCGGCGGGAGGATCTCGCCGATGCCCTTGGCGAACGGTGCCAGCTCCCGTCCGCTGATGCCTTCGGCCCGCGCCACCGCCAGGGCGTGCACATAGCCCGCCATCGCGGTCCAGAAGATGTCGAGCAGCGCGATGTCGTATGCCGCGGCCCGGCCGATGTCCTCGCCGAGGTGGGTGTGGGTGCCGCCCAGCGCCTCCAGGACGGGCTGGTGTTCTCGGTAGAGGTCCTCCGGGCCGCTGTGCAGGAACACGGCGGCCGGGGTTCCGATGGTCGTGGTCGGCGTCATGATTGCGCCGTCCGTGTAGCGCACACCGTGCTCGGCCGCCCACGCCGCGGCCTCCCGGGCCCGGTCCGGTGTGTCGGCGGTCAGATTGACCACCGTGCGCCCCTTGAGTGCGCCGGTGACCGGCTCGCGCCGCAGAATCGTGTCCACCGCGTCGTAGTTCACCACGCAGACCACGGTCACCCTGCTCGCGGCTACCGCTTCCTCTGCCGACCGGGCACCGACCGCTCCCCGCGCGACCAGCTCCCGGTCCCGGCCCGGCGTCCGGTTCCAGACTGTGGTGCGCAGGCCGGCGTCCAGGAACGCGTCCGCCAGGGACCTGCCCATCGGCCCCAGGCCGAGGACGGTGACGGCAGACTCTTCGGTGTGTGAGGACATCGCTCAACTCCCATAAAAGATAGTGGCAATCTATGACGAATAGGGTGTAAATGACGCGCAGTCGTGCCCGGGACCCGAATGTCTGTGGGGTGACCGCGGCGATCGCCGTGATCGACGGAAAGTGGAAGACGGCTCTGCTCTGGCTGCTGGAATCCGGTCCGCACCGCCCGGGCGAGCTGCGCCGGCGGCTGCCGGGTCTCAGCGAGAAGGTGCTGACTCAGGCGCTCCGTGAGATGGAGACCGACGGGCTGGTGCACCGGGAGGTGCACGATGTGCTTCCGCTGAAGACCACGTACTCGTTGACCGTGTTCGGCCGAGAGCTCTCCGAGGCGCTTGCTCCCCTCTCCGACTGGGGCCACCGCCGCCTGGAGAAGCTCGCCGAGACCCAGTCGGCCCCATGACCCATCGCCTCGTCACCCGCCTTCCCTCAGGACCTGGCGGCCCTCCGGCCGCCCTTCACCAGGGTTACCCCTTGGCCGGTGGTCGCCAAGTACCCACAAAAAAGTGGCTACTTCGGGTCGCGGTCGAGGAGGGCGGTGAGGGGCGGAGGGGAAGCGGCGAGCCGGCGGACCCTGGCGTGGCGTGGCGCACTTTTGCAAGCGGGTGCTTGCAATAGTTAGCGGGGTGCGGCACTGTGGAGGGCATGGCATCGCTCAACGTCGGCAATCTCGGTGACTACCTGCGCGAACAGCGGCGCAACGCGCAACTGTCGCTGCGGCAGCTCGCCGACGCCGCCGGGGTGTCCAATCCGTATCTGAGCCAGATCGAGCGCGGGCTGCGCAAGCCGAGCGCGGAGGTGCTGCAGCAGGTCGCCAAGGCCCTGCGGATCTCCGCCGAGACGCTGTACGTCCGCGCCGGCATTCTCGACGCCGAGCGGGACCGGGACGAGGTGGAGACGCGTGCCGTCATCCTCGCGGACCCGACGCTGAACGAGCGGCAGAAGCAGGTGCTGCTCCAGATCTACGAGTCCTTCCGCAAGGAGAACGGGTTCGGGACCGGCGACGGCTCCGACGACGGCGCCGCTGTCGTCGAGGTCGTGGTCGGTGAAGGCGCGGCGGACGCGGACGGGGACGCCCCGGACGGCGGCACCGAGATACGCAGACGGACCCGCGCGGCCGACGGCGGCCGGCCCGCCGGGGACCGTACCCCCGAGAGAAACGACGGTGCGCCGGCCGCCCGCCGCACCCGCAAGGAATCCGGCGGTACGTCCGCCACCCGCCGCACTCGCAAGAACACCGGCGGTACGCCCGCCGGCCGCCGGCCCCGCAAGGCCACCGGCGGCAGTGACACCGACCCGCAGCAGACGGCCGGCTGAGCCGGACCAGGGCACCGGCCGCTCCGCTGCGGATCACAGCACCCTCAGCCGAACCCTCAAGCGAGAAAGAATCCGGGAGGACCCTCACCATGGCCATCACCGACGACCTGCGCAAGACCCTCAGCGACCCGACTCCGCTCTACTTCGCGGCAGGCACCGCCGACCTCGCCCTCCAGCAGGCCAAGAAGGTGCCCGCCCTGGTGGAGCAGCTGCGGGCCGAGGCTCCGGCGCGGATCGACGCCGTACGCAACACCGACACCAAGGCCGTCCAGGAGAAGGCGTCCGCCCGGGCCAAGGAGGCCTCCGCCCGCGTCAAGGAGACGCAGGAGACCCTGCAGACCAAGGTCACGGGCTTCATCGGCTCCCTCGACGCCGACTTCAAGAAGCTCGGCAGCAACATCGACGCCGACCTGAAGAAGTTCGGCGAGAACGCCCAGGACTTCGCGCTGCGCGGGGTCGGCGTGGCCGCCGAGTACGCCGTCAAGGCCCGGGAGACCTACGAGAAGGTCGCCGAGCACGGCGAGCAGGCCGTGCGGACCTGGCGCGGCGAGGCCGCCGAGGGCATCGAGGACGTCGCCGAGGGCGTCGAGGAGCTGGCCGTGGCCGTTGAGCCGAAGCCCGAGCCGGTCGAGGTCAAGGAGGAGCCGGCGAAGCCCGCCGACACCAGGGCCCAGGCCGCCCCGGCGAAGAAGGCGCCCGCCGCCAAGAAGGCTCCGGCGCGCAAGCCCGTCGCCAAGAAGACGCCGCCGGCGAAGTAGGCACGGAGGCTGACGCGGGCCGGGCACCCTGGGGG